>CAZJRC010000094.1:0-4108 GCA_964548495.1 uncultured Gammaproteobacteria bacterium
ACGGACTACCCCCTTCCAATCGAAAATATAACCACGACGTTTTAGTTCTTCCGCTTCGTTTGGCGCGTATACCAGAAGATGTTTATATAAAAATTGAGAGATAGATTCATAGTTGTAGTGGATAATAGGTTCATTCAGCTTACCTATATTGCCTTGAATTTCCATCGGTTCATGGACATGTTTTTTGACAAATCTTCCCAGTCCGCCACGAAATAATCGCAGTTGGTAATCAGGATACCAACCGCTATATTGTATCCATTTGCCAAAAATAATATTTTTGCGAGGAATTTCAAAACCAACTATATCATCTTGAGGCAAGCAGTCGAAGAATCCCTCGCATATGCCAGGTCTCACATTCGTGAGAGATCCTTCGCTACGCTCAGGATGACATGTCGCATTTCTAATCTCTTCCGCAAGTTCTCTTGATACAACTTCATCGGCATCAAGAAGCAGAATCCAATCCCCTGTCGCTTTTTCAATGCCAAGATTTTTTTGAATATCTATATTAAACGGGTTGTTTTCTTGCGTGTATATTTTTTTTGTATATTCCAGAGCAATTTGGGCTGTTTTATCTGTTGAGGAATTGTCTACAAATATGATTTCATTCGCCAGTTGACGAATTGATTCAAGACAGTTTCTGACTTTTTTTTCTTCATTAAACGCAGAAATTACGACTGAGATTGTATTTTTTTTGCTCATAACTTATTAAATAAAATACTTTTTATTTCAAATAACTCTTTTTTTGCAAGAAGATAAAAAATACCGATATATAATAATCCGCCTGATAATATAAGCGCTGCTAATGTGAATAAATCATTAATAAATATTCTTGATATGGTAAATATAATTAAGCTCATAAAAAGGCTTGCTATAAATGGTTTATAAATGCTGCCGAAAAACTGAAAATCTACTACTTTTTTTACCAAATATACTACATAAAAAATCGTTATTGTGACTAAAAATGAAGCTATCGCAACTCCGTTAAAGCCAAGCATGCTGATGAGCAGAGGAGTTAATATCCAAGTTAATATAGTCCAAAAAACCATTAATTTCAGTGTTGTTTTTACTCTGCCTGTGGCATCAAGAGTATTTACGAGAATTCCAGTCAGAGATGAAACAGCGGCATTTAAAGAAAAAAATACTATACTTATTATAGCTGGCTCCCATTTATTTTGCCATTTTGGAAAATACGCAATTATAAAAGGCGCGATAATTATGGTTCCAGAAATGAGTGGAAACATAACGCTTGACACATAAAATAATGATTTTTCAATAGCTTTTCGCAATAAATATTTATCCTCTTGAATCCGCGAATATGAAGAAAAAGTTACCTTTGTAACGCTGTCGACTATATATCTATAGGTGATGAATGCCAATTTTTGAGCGAAACCGATATAGCCTATCTGACTGAAAGACAAAAACTTCATAAGAATAACGGTGAGTAAATCATCTTTAATTGTTGCTAATATATTTTTTGCCTGGAATTGAAGTCCAAATTTCAGATGCTTTAGGGATTTTTTGTCCATACTTAATCCGATTTTCCAAGGTGAAACATAGTAATAAATAGGTAAACCAGCAATAGAGGAGATGAGGAAAGCAATTGTATAGCTGTCTACGCGAAACCCTTTTAGCACAAATACAATAAGTAAAATATTAAAAACAAGAGACTCTATTATTTGAGGAATAACCAATTTTTGGAATTGAATTTTTCTCTCTAATAAAATTGAGGGGATGGTTTTGAAAGAAGATATAAAAATTATGAAGACAAGCGCTAAAAGGAGTCTTTCTCCTGAAGGAGTTAAATTAAAGTATGAAGTAATAATGTCTTTGAGAGCAAAAACCAGGATAAAAATTAAAAAAGTAATTACTGCTTGAATAGTGAAGCTGGTTTGCAGGTCTTTATGCGTTAAATCTTCTTTTTTTTGAATTAGTGCCGCTCCCAGACCAAAATCGGTTAGGAAGCTCACAACGCGTTGCATGGCAATCACGGCGGTATAAATACCTATATCAACAGGCAAGAGGATGCTTGAAATCAATATAAAAGCCGCGGCGGAAATAAGCTGCAATACAAATTGTCTGGATATGAGAGCTATTACTCCCTGCAGAGATCTTTTACCAACACGCACCAAATCAAGTTCTTCCATAATGTAAATCGTACCATAGTTGAAAACTTTCTAAAACCGCTCTAAGAATAACGGGGAAATTCGCTCCTGATTGATCACCCTGACTCCTAGGATAATGATTAACTCCAACTTCTGCTATCTTTAAATTCTTCTTTTTGGCTTTGGCTAAAATTTCTGTAGTAATCATAGCCCCTTCGCAGCGGAGCGGGCCAATTTTGTCCAAGCTAACCCTAGTGAACATTTTAAATCCACAATCAATATCCCGAAAATATATGCGAAAAAGAATAAGATTCCAAAGCTTGAGCAGGTTCATTAAGAGAAGTCTTTTTATCAAATTGGAATCGTTTCTTTTTTTCCTGAAGCCTATAACTATATCTGTATTTTTAATCAACTTAACAAACTTACCTGCTTCTGAAAAATCGAATTGACCGTCTCCGTCATTAAAAATGATATATTTGAATTTCGAGTTGACTAATCCCTCTTTAAGAGCAGCTCCATATCCGCGATTTGGGAAATGCGAAATTAACTTTAGATTCTTATATTTCTGTGCTAATTTTTGAGCAATCTTACCTGTTCTATCTGATGAGCCGTCATCAATCATGATGATTTCCCAAATATTTGCAATTTTTTCAGCGACCGGGATTGCCTTTTTTATAACATTTTCGATGTTCTTCTCTTCATTCCAAAAAGGAAAAAATATTGATAATTCAGATAATTTTGTTGACATGGTAGTGCATTATTATAACAGTAAGAAGAACTAAAACTCCAGTTAAGCTTAAAATATTCGCGAATTGTTCAATAGGGGTTTGCGTGAATTGCAATAAGACTTCATGATCTCCCTTTGGTAAAGAAAAAATCATGCCATCGGCTATTTTTCTAAGCGAATAAAGTTTGCTATTAACAAATATATTCCAAGCGGGAAAATAAGCTTTATTGATACGAATATCACCTGATGTTCTCATATGAAAGGCGGCTTTTAATGCTCCTGTTTTGTCTTCTAATATGATAATTTCCCCCTGTCCCGTTATGATTTCAAGTGGTTTAGAAGGCAGTTGGTTTTTATTTTTGGGCATAGAAAAACCATGGGGCATATATTCATTTGTTGTTTTTGAAATCGCAAAATTTATTTGCGATTTTTCTATGTAATATTCAGAAACTCTATTAATGTACTGCTGAGGGGTAAAAAGTTTTAGATTAAGCCATAAGGTTCCAAAAATAATCAATATTACCGAAAAATATCCCAACTCGCGCTTTACCCGCAGGAGAAAGTATGTGAAAAATCCGATCAGAATTGCTATAGAAAATCCGGTAATATTCAAGAAGCGCCATGGAAATTGGAGAAATTCAATTTTTGGCAATCTTTCCCAAATAATCTGCGAATAAGCAGTTGTCATAAACAATGAAAAAATTAAAAGTAGAACTGAAAAAAGAAAGAGAAAAATATATTCTTTTTTTCGTTTAACGAGCAATACATAAAATCCAAGGATAATCCCTAAAAGCGCAAACACAATATTTGTCTTTCCAAGACGAAAGCTCATTCCATCAATGCATCCATTAACAGAACCGCCAAATCCCCATGGGCTATCCCAAAATTGCAATGGGCAAACAAAATGATTTGAATATTTGAAATTTCCATTTAATTGTGAAGCGACATCGGTGAAGTCCGTCTCTAAAAGCGCGGGAATCGTATAAAACGCGGAGAGTAAAAAAGCAAGCGCAAGAATTATTGAGTATCGTAAAAGTATAATTTTTTTATTCTTGCCAAACCAGACTGCTGCCAATAAAAAGAAAACTAAAATAATTCCAAGAATATACGCGCTCAGATTATGGGAAATTACAAGAGCTGTTAAAGCGAGCGATGAACTAATAATCCATTTAATGGCAATTGGCCGGTGATAATATATATTAAACAATCCCCAAAAAATATAGGGCAAAATAGAATAAGCATAAAATTCTCCTACGGCGCCCCGGATGAAGATATTTAC
>CAZJRC010000095.1:0-3858 GCA_964548495.1 uncultured Gammaproteobacteria bacterium
TCGCCTCAGAATGACATGAATGAACAAACTATCCATGATATAGCCGCGTCTGTTCAACGGGCAATTATTGATGTTTTAATTAAAAAAACATTAAGAACGGTTAAGCAATATGGCGCTAAATCAGTTTTGCTATCAGGCGGTGTGGCTGCTAATCAAAGCTTAAGAGAAGCTTTTCAATCAGAAATTGAAAAGCAAAAGATAAACGCGAAATTATTTTTCCCTGCAAAAAATCTTTGCACAGATAATGCCGCGATGATTGCCTCCGCAGCTTATTTCAACCACAATACAATTGAATGGAGTTTGCTTACAGCAAATCCGGAATTGTATTATGAGTAATTAATTTAATCCTTACTCCATCTGGCAAAGATACCTGTAGAGAGTAGGCGTTTGTTAGTTTTTTCTTCCAGGCAGAGTTCACCGATCTGGATTGCTCCTCCTAAGCCTTCCGTATAATCAGCTAAAACATTTTCCAGCATCAGGGCTGATGCTGAGATAGCATAGGCATTGACTATAATAAATATGGGATTTTCTGAAAGCAACTTACGGCAAACTTTTAAAAGAATTGGGAAATTTTTATAGAAATCCCAGACTTCGCCATTTGGGCCATGTCCATAAACTGGCGGATCCATGATAACAGCATCATACTTATGACCTCTTCTGACTTCACGCTCACAGAATTTGAGAACATCGTCTTTGATCCAACGGATTGGTTTATCTGTCAAATTCGAGACTTGCTGATTCTCTCTTGCCCATCCAATCATAGGCGCAGAAGCGTCTACGTGCGTGACTTTGCAACCAGATCGCGCGGCGATCAATGTCGCAATACCCGTATAAGCAAACAAATTTAAGATCTGTATTTTTTCAGTGTCATTTTTGATTTTTTTATCCATCCAATCCCATTGAAGACACTGCTCCGGGAAAATGCCTGTATGTTTAAAAGATGTAAGTTTGGCATAAAAGGAAAGATTTTTGTAGCGCATTAGCCATTTTTCAGGCATTTTTTTGTTTTTTGCCCAATGCTCTTTACTGCTCACGTCTTTTGAAAAAACAGCATCAGCTGATTGCCAATCCCCTATATTTAATTTTCTGGACCAGATGCATTGCGGATCAGGACGAACAATGCGGAATTTGCCAAATTGTTCAAGGCGATAGCCTTCTCCGCTATCGAGCAAGCTGTAATCATCCCAACCGGAAGTTGATAGAATTTGCATAAATTTAGAACTATTCCTGAGCTAAAACTATTCTCAAGTTTTTTAAACTTTCATCATCTATGATGGAAACAGCAATTACTGTTTTATCTAATTTTTTCATAATTTTCACTTTTTTCTCTATTTCTTTTTTATCCAGCAGATCTGTCTTGGTCAGAATAATTATTTCTTTTTTATTTAAAAGCTCAGGATTGTATTTTTCAAATTCTTCGCGGACAGTTTTATATGATTCAAGAGGTTTGTCTTGAGTGATATCAATCATATGCGCTATGATATTGGTTTTTTCAATATGCTTGAGGAATTTAATACCCAATCCGCGGCCAATACTTGCTCCTTCAATAAGTCCCGGAATATCGGCCAAGATGAGCTGATTATTGTCTATTTTATCGCCAGACCAATCCTCGCCCCGCACAGCAGGATTACTGCCGGCAAACATCACTCCGAGGTTGGGCTCAAGAGTAGTGAAAGGGTAACTGCCTATTTTGGGATGAGCATTAGTGAGCGCTTGCAACAAGCTGCTCTTACCTGCATTGGGTAATCCTATTAAGCCAATTTGAGCAATCAGACGCAATTCTAAATGAACTTTTTTTTCCTGACCAAGTTGTCCTTTTTCCGCGTATCGGGGTGTTTGGTTGGTGGATGATTTGAATTCATCATTGCCCAGACCCCCTTTTCCGCCTTTGGCTAATAAAAATGGAGTATTGGTGTCTACGATTTCATAGATCCAATTAGAGTTATTAACAGCGATACGAGTTCCAACGGGAACTTTTATATAGAGATCTCTAGCATCGCGGCCATCCTTATCTTGTCTTCCTCCCGGTTCTCCATCTTGGGCTAACAGACGCTTTTTAAATTTAAATTGAGACAGGGCGTCAATATCGTTGATGCCGATGATATATACATCGCCGCCGCGGCCGCCATTGCCTCCAGATGGACCGCCTTTTCCGGGATGAAACGTGATAGCACCATTCCCGCCATCTCCGGCTTTGACTGAAATTGTTACATCATCTACCAACATAGCCGTATTGTACCATAGTCTTTTTAGACTTGCTGATTTTTGAGGTGGGTTTTGAGGTCTATATATTGTCTGACCATATCTATAACCTGCTGGGGGGTGTATTCAACTTTTATAAGGTAGGCATTTGCTCCCAGTTTGAGCGCTTCCTGTATTATATTATCTTCGCTTAAATTGGTAAGGACGATAACAGAAAGGTCTTTGGTAGGCTGATTTTTCTTTATTTCCCGTAAAATGTCAATGCCGCTTAATTTGGGAAGCATCAAATCAAGCAGGATTAATTTCGCGTCTGTATTGCTATTTATCAAACTCAATCCTTCTGCGCCATCATTGGCTGATAAAACATTATAGCCTGCTGATTTCAAAGTATCTTCATACAGGGTATGGAGAAAAGGATCGTCTTCTATTAACAATATTTTTTCGTTGGTCATATTTTATATAAGGATATAATATTGTAACACTTTTTATAAATTTGCGTACTACTTAAAGTTGCACTACAATATTTATATGAATTTTGATCTTGTAATGTTCATTCTTCTGATAAGTCTTATTATTCTATTCTTTTTTATATATAAACGAATTTCTGATCTGCGTAAGCCTGCGCAGGATTTAACGCTTTTGGAATGGCTGAAGTCTATGCAAAATTCAATCGATCAAACTAAAAAAGCGATTAACGAAAGTTTATCTACTAATTCCACGCATATGGTGCAGGCCTTGCAGGAAAATTCAAAACAATTAAATGAGCGCTTGGATAGGGCAGCACAGGTGATAGCTGGAGTTGGGCGTGAAGTTGGGCAAATGAGCGAAATTGGAAGAAGCATGCGCGAGCTGCAGGACTTTCTCAAAAGCCCGAAACTGCGCGGGAATATCGGAGAGCAGATATTGAAGGATTTAATCGCGCAAATATTTCCCAAAAATAGTTTTCATCTGCAATATCAATTTAAATCCGGGGACAAAGTCGACGCGGCGATACAGACCGACGCCGGCATATTGCCGATTGATTCTAAATTTCCTATGGAAAATTTCGCGAAATTCGCCAAAGCAGAGTCGGAAAAGGAAAAGCAGATCTATAAAAAAGAGCTGGGGCGCGATATTAAAAAACATATTGAATCAATAGCGATGAAATATATACTTCCTGAGGAAAATACATTGGATTTTGCTCTGATGTATGTGCCAAGCGAGGCTGTATTTTATGAAATTGTGAATACGGACGATCTGATGGAGTATGCCAAGCTTCACAGGGTCTATATTGTTTCTCCCAGCACTTTGTATGTGCATTTGCAAACGATCCTATTGTCTTTTGAAGGCCGTAAAATCGAGACCAGGACGCGGGAAGTATTGCAGTTACTGCGGGCAATGCAGATCGATTTCGGCAAGGTAAATAATTCACTGGACGTATTGGGCAGACATATTGGGAATGCTTCGAGTCAATATAATAATGTACAAAAAGGGTTCTCCGGAATCGGCAATAAGCTGAAGTCGGTTAAGTATCTGGATGGACACGCGTCTGAATCGAGAAATAAAACGATATCTATTGAGGAAGCTGTTAAGAAGAATTAAGGATTACAGATCGCGTAGTTTTCTCCAATAATTACATCTTATAGTTTACAAATGGCTTTATTTTTATTATAATTC
>CAZJRC010000095.1:3868-4083 GCA_964548495.1 uncultured Gammaproteobacteria bacterium
TGAAGCCCCGTGTGCCGACTTTGGTTGAGATGAATGAGAAGTATCACCTTATGCAGACATTTCCTAGTTGGTTAAATTTAAATAGGCGCGCTCTATGTGAATATATACCGGAAACAGTCATTGATAAGACATCTCGCGATCTTATTCAAATAGAAGATCTACATGACTGCATAGATCACGCAAAAACAGTTGTCGGCTCAGCTACTCTCCTGAGA
>CAZJRC010000096.1:0-4028 GCA_964548495.1 uncultured Gammaproteobacteria bacterium
GGCGGCAACATGGACGTGAAGCAGCTCACCGCCAGCTCGACGCTGTACCTCCCGGTCTGGGTGGAGGGCGCGCTCTTCAGCGTGGGGGATGCCCATGCCGCCCAGGGCGACGGCGAGGTGTGCGTGACGGCGGTGGAGATGACGGCACAGGTCACGCTCCGCTTCGGCCTCGACGAGGGCCGGCGGCTGCCGGAGCCGCGGCTCCGCGTGCGCGGCGCGCTCTCCCCGGGCACCAACCGCGGCCCCTGGTTCGCGACGACGGCGCAGGGCCCCGACCTCTTCGCCGCAGCCCAGCAGGCGACGCGCTACATGATCGACCACCTGGTGGAGGAGCTCGGGCTCTCGCGGGAGGCGACACTCTCCTCACTCTCGTCCTATGCCGGTTGCTGGAGGAGGATGGAGGTGCGTGGCACCGGGAGCGACGGCATCACCGTCATCGATGATTACGCGCATCACCCTACAGAAATTAAAAAAACTCTCTCTACACTCAGAAAGCAATACCCCCAAAAAAAAATAATTTGCATTTTTCAGCCGCATACGTTTTTGAGAACAAAAAAACTATTTAATGATTTCTTAAAGGCATTTGATTGCGCTGAAACTGTAATTTTAACTGATATTTATGCCTCACAGCGCGAAGTTTTTGATCCTGCAGTCTCCTCAGAAATTCTAGCTTCCTCGATGAAAGAATACCATAAAATGGTTCTTTATCTGCCGAAGTTAGATGACATAATAGGGTTTATTAATAATAAAAAATATCGTTCAGATACAGTACTCGTTACTATGGGAGCAGGCGATATTTATAAAATATCCTCTCAATTAAAATTTATTTCTTAATTTGTAGTATAATTACAATATGGATAAATTTATAGTAACCGGAGGAAATAAACTGAAAGGGTCAGTACAGATTTCCGGTGCCAAAAATGTCGCTCTAAAGGCGCTTATTGCTTCTTGTCTTACAGATGAACAAGTTGTGATTAAAAACGTTCCGTTAATAACAGACTTCACGACTCAAATTGAAATTATAAGAGAATTAGGCGGAGAAGTTAAGCTGTCAGATCATACAGCCCGAATACAGTTTAAAAAAATCAAGAATCATAAGCTCTCTCTTGATACAGCGGCTCGTATCCGCACTTCATTTATGTTTATCGTTCCATTATTACTGCGTAGTCATAATGCGGTCATTCCCAATCCAGGAGGGTGCAGACTTGGAGCAAGGCCGGTAGATCGGCTGGTAGATGGATTAAGAAAAATGGGTGCTGATATAACCTACAGTCATAAAGATGGGTTTTTTTATACAAAAGCAACTAAATTACATGGCACTACTTATACATTCGAGAAGAATACTCATACTGGCACAGAAACGCTTCTTCTTGCCGCGTCTTGCGCCAATGGCAAAACAATTTTGAAAAATGCCGCATTGGAGCCGGAAATAGACGAATTGATAGAACTTCTCAATGAGATGGGAGCAGATATTAAACGAACCGGAGAAAGAGTGATTGAAATAAACGGCGTTAATAAACTGCATGGGGCGACATATACCATCGGTCCTGATAGAAATGAGATAGTTACCTTTGCTTGTGCCGCGCTTATAACATGCGGTGACATCTTCATAAAAGGCGCGAAAAAAGAATATATTCAAGAATTTATTGAAAAATTGAAATTAGCCGGCGGGGGAGTAGGGGAAAAAAAAGACGGACTGCGTTTTTATTACCGCGGAGATCTCGCAGCTGTTGATATTGAAACCAGTCCGTATCCCGGATTTATGACTGATTGGCAGGCGCCTTGGGCAGTTTTGATGACGCAAGCAAACGGCCAGTCTATAATTCATGAGACAGTTTTTGAAAACAAATTAGACTATATCACAGAAATTAAAAAGATGGGAGGATCAGCAACGCTGTTTAATCCGCGAATTAGGAATCCTGAGCAAGTATACAATTTCAATTTATCAGATGATAAATCTCATTATTTCCATGCGGTGAAAATTAAAGGCCCCACTCGTCTTCACAATGCGGTTATTAACATGCGTGATATTAGAGCAGGCGCCGCTGTTCTACTGGCAGCCTTGTGTGCGAAAGGTACTTCTGCTATTTATGAAATAGAAAAATTAGATAGAGGTCATGAGAATATTGAAAAAAGATTATCGAATTTAGGAGCGAATATTAAAAGAGTCACCGAATGATATTTATGAATAAAAATAGAAAACTAGGTGCTATTATTTTGGCTGCAGGCCGCGGAAATAGGATGAAAGCAAAAAGAGTGAATAAAGTTACTCTTCTTCTGAATGACAAGCCTCTTGTTTCTTATGCGATAAATCTGCTTGAAAAAATGAAAATCCACCCTATTTTTGTAGTTGTCGGCCACGCCAAAAAATCAGTCATGAATGTCCTGCGAAACACCAAAGTTTTCTTTATTGAACAAAAAAAACGCCTTGGCACAGCCCACGCGGTCAAAAAAGCGCTAGTAGACATTCCCGCTGATATAACTGATATAATAATCCTGTACGGCGATGATTCCTATACTTACAATCAGGAATTATTGCATAAAATTATAAATGTTCATTTTATGAACGATCAAAAACTTACATTACTGACGATTAAAGTTGATAATCCTGCGGGGCTAGGCAGGGTAATAAGGGACAAAACAGGCATGGTTATGAATATAATCGAAGAAAAAGATGCGTCAATTGAGCAAAGACAAATAAAAGAAATAAATCCCAACTGTTATATATTTCAAACAGAATTTCTAAAAAAATATCTTCCCCAAGTTCCCATAAGCCCTATTACAGGCGAATATTATCTTCCGGGGTTAATTAAATTAGCCCGTGATTTTAAGGAAGAAATTAAAGTAATAGACGCGGGACTTCTTCCCTGGAAAGGCGTTAATACTCTGGAAGACCTAGCGGAAGCTAACAGCTTTTTTAATGATGTCAAACCATCTATATAAACAATTTTTATGAATAATAATAATTTTTCTAATTCATTTTTCTTCGATACAGCTTCATTCCAATACGCGGATATTATTGGCAACGGCACCCCCTGGCAGTCAATTTCCCTGATGACCCCATACATACTCCAGTTATTTAGCAGCGGCGCGCTTGTTCCAAATTCTCCTGATAAACCTTATCTTTTTGCTGGAGAGGGTAGCGTTATTCATCCATCTGCGGAAATTGAAGGTCCTGCCATAATCGGACGCAATTGTCAAATTAAACATGGCGCGTATTTACGCGAAGGTTGCATTATAGGTGATAACGTAATTATCGGGCACGCTGTAGAAGTAAAGCACTCTATAATAATGAATAATAGCATCATTGCCCACCTCAATTATATCGGAGACAGCATTATAGGGAATAACGTCAATATCTCCGGCGGTACTATCTTAGCCAATTTCAGATTAGACAAAAAGAATATTTCCATCAATACCTCTACAGGTAAAATCGATACAGGCCTGTCCAAATTCGGATCGGCAATTGGTGATAATTCTATGATAGGAGTTAACTCAGTCATAAATCCCGGCACGTTGCTTGGAAAAAACACGATTATATATCCGCTTAAATCTATATCCGGCGTGCATGAAAATAATGAAGTTATTAAATAAATTTTATTTTCATTAAAATAATTATGGTCTTTCTAGATGGGGTTAACAATTAGATGCAGTGCTATGATTCTTAAATTTATTTATACATTATTTATTGGTATATTGCTTACGCTTTTTATCAGCTTCGGAATATCCGCCTTTTACGAAGAACCGAAATATCCCGAACCCTCGATCCGGCTTAAATATGCAGCTCCAATCTATGATGAGTCAAGAAATAGTACGCAATCTGCGGACATCATCAAAGAGCAAATTAAACAAGAGAAAAGCAATAAAGAATTCCAGAAAAATTTAGAAACATATAACAGAAATGTTTCAGTAATTGGTCTAGTATCCGCGATTATTTTTTTAATTATTAGTCTTCTGCTAGTCAAAAACTTACTTCTTATTTCCGACGGGCTTCTCCTCGGTGGAGTATTTACCCTGCTCTATAGCAT
>CAZJRC010000097.1:0-3978 GCA_964548495.1 uncultured Gammaproteobacteria bacterium
AATTATGTGTTATAATAATATTTAATAGAATTATGACAGAAACAGAAGCGGCAGTATCAGGAGTAGCATCAGGAGCGGAAGTTGGTGGAGGGGCAGCCGCTGGGCTGTTATTTTTTCTATTTTTCATGTATCTGGCCAGCACAAATTTCAGTAAATGAAAGAGATTAAATTTACACCTCTCCTCTTAAGCATTCTCCTGCCATTTATAGCCGGAGGAATTGGATCGTATTTTACGACTCCGGACATTGCTGTTTGGTACCAGGCATTAAACAAACCTCTTTTTAATCCTCCAAATTGGATCTTCGGGCATGTTTGGACACTACTTTACCTTTTTATGGGATTTTCCTTTTATCTAGTTTGGACAACAAAAGACAAACATAAAGCGAAGAGAAAGGCTATTTATTTTTATTTAATCCAATTGGTCTTGAACTCATTATGGTCAATTATCTTTTTCGGATTAAAATCACCAATCCTGGCTTTTATAGAAATAATAATTTTGTGGATTATGATATTTTTTACAATCAAGAGCTTTATTTTGGTTTCTAAACACGCTACTTATCTCCTTTACCCATATCTTGCTTGGGTTTCAATCGCTCTGATCCTCAATCTCTCTATTGTTTTGCTAAATTTAAAATAATTTAATTATTTAATATTCCTAATTATATATTTCACTAATCCCGAAGGAGATTTGAATTCGACTTCTTCGCCTTTTTGTTTTCCATTAATTGCTTTTCCCAAAGGTGAAAGTAAAGATATTCTTCGCTCTGCGGGGTTTGCTTCCAGATCACCGACAATTTGGAAATTAAATTCTTTTTTTCCGTCAAACAAAGAAACCATACTTCCAATTGAAACCCCATTACCGCGCGGTTTATTTATTATTACCGCTTGTTTCAAATAAAATTTAAGCTGTGATAATCTATGATCTATTGATGATAGTTTGGCGCGTGAGGCTTTATAATAGCCATTTTCACTCAAATCTCCCATCTCCCGTGCTTTTTTCAAATGTGCCACAGCATCCGGCCGCGATGCTAATAGTTTTTCATATTCTTGTTTTGTTTTTTCAAATCCCTCTCTTGTAAATCTTGTTTGCTTCATTGCGACTATTATATAATACTCTTATGACTCAAGTGCAGCAATTAATAGTTTTCTTTTACGCCATTCTTAACTTATGGGCATTTACTAAAGGTTTTCAGGAAATAAAGCATAAAAAAAATGCTTTTGGAATAGCACGCCTCTTTGGCTTATTAGGTATTTTTGTCTGGGGAGACGCGGTAGTTGTTGGACTGTTTTGGCTAATAATTTGTCTTACAATTTTACTCGTTCAAGATTGGTATTTGTTCTTATTAATACTTTCTATTTTCTGGGTAGTAAGAAGCGCTGGCGAAGTCATCTATTGGTTACTTGAACAATTTACCATGCAACATCGCAACCCTCCGCATACTCTTAAATTTTATAAATTCTTCAACAATGATTCTATATATTTTGTTTACCAACTTTTCTGGCAATGTGTATTGACGATATCGATAGTCGCCTCCCTTTATCTCACGGCATTATGGTTTCAATAATTATCGTTAACTACAACGTAAAAAAAGAACTATTTGAGTGTTTAGAATCAATTATTTCCAGCAGGCCGAAAGCACCCTATGAAATAGTAGTTGTAGACAATGATGAAGAGAAAACTATTCAAAATGAATTATATAAAAAATTTTCAAAAGCTATTTATATCCCAAACGCGAATAAAGGATTTGGGCAGGGCAATAATGTAGGAGCCAAACGCGCGAAAGGGGAGTATCTTTTTTTTCTCAATCCTGACACGAAAGTAGTGCCTCTTGCTATAGACGAGCTGGTTAGTTTTTTAAAAAATAATACTAAAGCGGGAATTGTAGCCCCCCTTCTTCACGACTTACAAGGAGAAGCATACCAACAAGGCGCCATGGAGCTAACCCCAAAGAGTGCGATAATTAGTTTATCCTTTATTAATAAGTTATTTCCTAACAATCCAATCTCAAAGAAATATTTTCTTGCTGACTGGAATAAAAAAGACATAAGAGAAGTAGACATTGTACCTGGTACAGCTTTTATGATAAGAAAAAATATTTTTGAAGAAGTCGGCGGTTTTGATGAAAATTTTTTTCTTTATTTTGAAGAATTTGATCTTTGTAGGAGAGTCAAAAAATTGGGTTTAAAAATTTTTATCAATCCAGAGGCGAAGATTATGCATTATTGGGGTTTAAGTACCGGTACGCGCGATGATATTGATAGTATTTTTAAAGAAAGCAGGTTTTATTATTTCAAAAAACACTTTGGTATTATATCTGCTTTTTTTACCGAAAGCATTTTGCGGATTAACAAATATAGCATATTGCTGATACTTATAATTTCACTCGCTGCTTTTCTAAGATTATATCGAATCGGGGAAACAATGCCCTTTATCAGCGATCAGGGATGGTTTTATCTATCCGCCCGCGATATGCTCCTCACTGGCAATATTCCGCTAGTCGGTATTGCCTCAAGTCATCCGTGGCTTCATCAAGGGCCTTTGTGGACATATATGTTGGCTTTTGTGTTCGCTCTTTCTGGATTCAACCCGCTTAACGGTGCGTATCTCAGTATAGTTATAGATATCTTAGCGCTTATAGCGATATTCAAAATAGGATCATGTTTATTTTCAAAGCGAGTTGGTTTAATAGCGGCCATATTCTATGCAACCTCACCCTTAATTATTTTTAATGCTCGGATGCCATACCATACCAGTCCAATTCCTTTATTTACAATTCTTTTTATTTTTTTCTTATACAAATGGGTTACCGGTAGCAAATATTATTTTCCCCTCTCAATCATGGCTTTAGCAATTCTTTACAATTTAGAACTCGCGACTGCTCCATTCTTATTTGTATTTCTTATAGTGCTGTTTTTTGGATTATGGAAAAAAAAGTCTTGGGCGGGGGAGTTAAAGAATAAAAAAATATTGCTCTTTTCATTTTTAGCTTTTTTTATCCCCATGCTTGCGGTATTGATATACGACGCATATCATAATTTCCCCCAAACCATAGGATTTATTACATGGATAGGCTATAGAGCATTAGTGTTATTAGGCTTATCTCCATTGCATCCTGAAATACAGACTACTACTTTTAACTCGGTACTCACATTTGCCGCCGACTCCTATCAAAAACTTATATTTATCGATAACCCCATCACGGCATTAATTATTTTTATTTCCAGTATTTGCTTTTTTTATTATAGATTAATTAAAAATATGCTTAAAAAAAATTATCAAACTAATTGGATTTTACTAGCTTTAATAACAACTTTTTCAATAATAAGTATTTTCGCTATCAAAACTCCATCCTCAGCTTATCTCCCCATGCTTTTTCCGGGATTAATTATATTGACAGCCCTTTTCTTCGATGGACTTATAGCCGTATTAAGTAATTTAAAATATCTTTTCTGGTTTTTAATAATACTAATAGCGGTATTTAATAGTCATTTTTTTATTACTACTATTAACAAAGATTACGGTAGTTTTAGTGAAAAACTTAAAATTGCCAAGCAAATTATTACACAAGCAAATGGAAAAGAGTATAATCTTATTTGGGGAGAAATAGGTCGGGATTGGCAATTTCAAACATTGAACTACGAATATCTCATATGGCAGCTTGGAGGAAGAGGTATATCTCACAAGCCGCAAAAATTACAATTTATTATAAAAGAGTATGAGAAAAAAATAAAAGTAACACTTGTCATTGCGAGGCCATGAAATGGCCGCGGCAATCTCTCTAACAAAATAATGATTTCAGCTATTATTCTAACCAAAAACGAAGAAAAAAATATCAAAGAATGTTTGGAATCTCTTTCTTGGTGTGATGAGAGGATAGTTATAGATGATCAATCAACTGACAAAACCAGAGAAATTGCGCAAAAATCAGGAGCCCAAGTTTATGTACGTCTTCTCTCCAACTTTTCCGATCAAAGAAA
>CAZJRC010000098.1:0-2272 GCA_964548495.1 uncultured Gammaproteobacteria bacterium
CAATATTACTCCCCTAGCCTGTCCGACGGTGAGGGCTGTTTTGGCATTGGTATTAAAAAACAGTTCTTCTATAGCTAAAGCATCGGGATGATGCTCGTTAGTGAGTTGAGTTAAAAAAATAAAAATTTGCGCAAGCCGGTTTGGTGTTTCAATATTTGATTTGGTTTCGAAGCATCCAAACTTAAGCGCTTTTGTCTGCTGATTATTTTTTTTGATAATCGCCCAGCCTGTTCTGGCGATTCCCGGATCAATGCCTAGAATGCGCGTGAACACTTATGGTCCTCCTTGATATTCATATACTATATGTGATATGATTTTTTTAATCATGAGGGAGAAAACGAACCTTAGACTATGTGTCTATGAGCGACGCCTCCCATTTTATTTCCTCAATTTTTCTTTCTCAAAAATAAGAAAAGTTTTATATCCCTGAAACGTTCTTAGCAACGAAGATTCAGACTTATCATTTGGAATGATTATGCCTAACAATTTTTTATGCTTCTTCAAATATTCATGCAGACAATAAAAATCCCCATCTCCTGATACAATAACCGCTTTATCGTATTTATCAAACTGGATTGCTGCCGCGTGGAGAACTAATTCTGCGTCTACATTTCCCTTTGGCTTGCCAACCCCATCTTTAACCGTTGATTTAAATATTAATTCATAACCATCTGCCCGGAGCTTTTTATATAATTTTTCGTTTTGTTTAATATAACCGATGAATAAAAATGCTTTTTTTACGCGAAATTTATCATCCAAGTATATTCTGAATTTCTTGAAGTCTAATTTCCAGCCCCCATAAATAACCTTCCCTCTTTTCTTAATATCCTTACTTGTGCCTAAATTTAGATTTTGGCTATCGATGAAAGCATAAATGATTTGTTTCATAAATTGATCTTTTCTTACTATATCAAAACTCAGCGCATTTTGTATGCGCTGCTCAAGCTATGCCCGGTTCAGTGACAAAAATATTCAAAGTAAAAAATATTAAAATTCAAAAAATAAAATATCTACATACTTATTAGAATGAGTTCATGCTTTTGATGTTCCAGCCTCAAACAAGTTGAGAGATTCTTCGCACTTTGTGCTCAGAATGACAATTTTCTAGCAGAAGTGTGAGTTCATTCTTTTTAACCTATAGTTTGACAGATTGATTATTCTTGTGTTATTATACCAGTTAGTATAAAATAATTACTTATGAAACATCCAGTGCTTAACGCAGAAACCAGAACGATATTGGGTAAAAAGGTTAAAAAGATCAGGCGCGATGGCCTATTGCCGGCAAATGTTTATGGTAAAGGACTTAATTCCATACCGCTTCAGGTCAAACTTCCAGATTTTCAGAGCGTTTATAAACAGGTGGGAGAAACAGGATTGGTAGAGCTAGTGGCAGATGGACAAACTCATCCGGTACTGATCAAAAATCTACAAATGGATTATTTGAATAATATACCTCTGCATGCTGATTTTTACCAGGTAAATCTTAAAGAGAAAGTGAAAGCAATGGTGCCAATAGAACTTATCGGGGAGGCCAAAGCAGTAGCGGAAAAAATCGGAGTAATACTTCAGACACTGTCCGAGGTCGAGATCGAAGCGCTTCCGGACAGAATACCTGAACACATTGAAGCTAATGTAGAAAAACTGTCTGAGATTGGGGCAGGAATTACGGTTGGCGACTTGAAAGCTCCGGAAGGCGTTGCAATATTAACAGAACACGGAATTACTGTAGTTAATATTACCGAGCCGCAAAAAGAAGAGCCTGTTGCAGTAACTGAGGTAGCCCCGGCTGAGGGTGAAGCGTCCGTGGTTGAAGAGGTAAAAGCTGAAATTGCCGGAAAAGAAAAAGCGGCTGAAAAACCTCAAGAAAAACAAGGAAAATAAAAAGGGAAGATCAGCGCTTAATATGCTCTCCTAATACCCTACCCTGCTCTGTGTCCGGATTTAGACTCAAAGCTTTATCAATAAATATCCTGGCGTTTTGCGTATTGTTCAGCCGGTATTCAAGTGAGGCAATTTTGAGATAGATATCAGCATAATTATTATATTTCGCGGCAAAATTTTTCCAATAAATTACTTCTTTCTGGATATTTTCTCTTTCTAGGGTTATTTTTTTCAGTTGTTCGCGATTATTGGCGAGTAAATAGATTTTATTTATTGTCAGGCTTAATAAAAAGACAAAGGCGAAACAAATAACTATAATCTTGAGCCAATTAAAGTATTTTTTGTTGCGGCGATTTGTTCGGGAAAAGATCGGAAAATATTCGGGGAATGT
>CAZJRC010000098.1:2282-3687 GCA_964548495.1 uncultured Gammaproteobacteria bacterium
CAAAGGATGATGTAAGCGCCTTGATCGGCAAAAAATAATTGGGCAGAGATTTGGGCATACTAGATAATTTTCAATTATTTAACTTTTGGCCACTGTTCTATCATAATTGATTTTTTGTTGTTTGCAAGTCCTTCGACTTCGCTCAGGATAAATTTTTGATAAATTTCTTCGGTGATAAAGGGCATGAAAGGATGAAGAAGACTTAATAGTATAATGTATAAAGAAGTAAGTATTAAGTATGAGTTTTCGGTCATTCTGTTTTTTACATCCTCAATGTAAATATCCGCGAATTCGTGCCAGATGAATTCGTAAAGCTTTTCGGCTGCCAGATTGAATTGATAAGCATCAAGATATTTTGTGATTTCATTTGTCAAAGCTTCTGTTTTCTTAACCCATTCTTTATCGTTTTCGTGATTGGCGATTTTTTTCAACTCTTTTATGCTTAACATTTTATACTTAATGCCTGATACTTTATTCATCTCTATAAATCGCGCTATGTTCCAAAGTTTATTGGAAAATTTCCTCATTGCCTCGAGCTTAGGGTACGAGAGCGACTGATCATTGCCAAGCGCTGTGCCATAGATCAGGGCAAAACGGATAGCATCAGCTCCATATTGCTCGGCAAGCTCAATGGGGTTGATGACGTTGCCTTTGGATTTGCTCATTTTTTTGCCAAGCGGATCATTGACTAATCCATGAAGCACAACATGCTTAAAAGGAACTTCACCCGTACTATATAAGCCCATCATAACCATTCTGGAGACCCATGCTTTTAAAATATCATAGCCTGTTTCCAGGACAGAGGTTGGGTAAAAAGTTTCAAAATCCCCTTTTTTATTAGCTTGTAACGTGATGTACGGCCATTGGCTTGAAGAAAACCAGGTATCAAATGTATCGGAGTCTTGCGCTAGCTCTATTGAGCCGCATTGAGGACACTTGTCCGGTTCCCTACCATCAGTTACTATCCAGCTTGTCCTGTCATTCTGAGGCGAAACCGAAGAATCCTTCAGCTTGTTTAAATTGGCAAACGCGACAGATCCTTCTCCGCCAACTGGCGGATCAGGATGACAGTTTAAACATTTCCAGGCAGGGATTCTGATCCCCCAGACAATCTGGCGCGAAATATTCCAATCCCGCAAAGTTTTTAGCCAATCAAAATAAATTTTTTCAAATCGACGGGGAAAAATTTTTATTTCACCTTTCTTTACGGCGTTGATAGCGGGCTCAACTAAAGGTTTTACTTTTATAAACCACTGCTCCATGGGTAGAGGCTCCAGAGTATTTTTGCATTTGTAGCAAGTTCTCTTCGTTGTTTGGTATTCCTTTTTTCCTTTTAAAAGATTTTTTTCATTTAATAAATCTATAGTTTTGGTACGAGCCTCTTTGGTGAATAATTCATCGACAA
>CAZJRC010000098.1:3697-3939 GCA_964548495.1 uncultured Gammaproteobacteria bacterium
CATCTTGCCATCAAATCCGATGACTTGAATACCTTTTAGATCATGTCTTTGGCCTACTTCCCAGTCGTCAAAATTATGAAACGGTGTTACCTTAACCGCACCGGTACCAAATGCTATGTCAACAAACTCATCGGCAATAATCGGTATTTCTTTACTGGTCAGGGGCAATAAAACATTTTTGCCTATAAAGTCTTTATAGCGTGGATCTTTAGGATTAACCATAACGGCGGCGTCACCATACA
>CAZJRC010000099.1:0-3892 GCA_964548495.1 uncultured Gammaproteobacteria bacterium
TTATTACCATTCATAAACAACTCCGCTTTATCCGCAAGTCAATCCCCTCAATCAGCCGAATTTACCACCCTGCAGCCATCGCTTACTCCATCACAGGACACCAATCCCGCGCAATTAAGCAAGCCTCTGCAACAACTGCCTTCACCGGCTTCAATTAATCAAGCCGCTCAGGTCACTACTTCTCCATCTCCATTAATCCGCGCTCTTTATTTCATAGCCGGGATTATTTTCTTTATAGTTTATGCGGTTTTCTGGCTGAAAATCTTCAATTATCCCCTGCCTTTCTAATCTTTTCACAAATAATTTGACAAATAAAGCTTGGCCTGATATTGTCTTCCCATAGTTATGGGTGAGCAATTAAAACCAGCATTGGAAAGAGTGGGACTGGTGGGAAAAAAAGACAAAGTAAACATTAAACAGCCCCCGGTTGCGTATCTATTTGATGTTGATGGTGTCCTCACCAATCCGGAAACAAAACAAGTTGAACACCCTGAGATATTTGATGAATTGATCAAGCGGCTCCAACAGGGAATACCAATCGGACTAAATACTGGCAGATCTTCGGACTTCATGATCGAACAAATTCTTGACCCGCTTGAATCAAGAATAACAGATAAAAAATTGCTCCAATATATAATCGCGATTGGTGAAAAAGGCGCGGTATCTACTGTCTACGGCAATGATGGTAAACTATTTATTGAGATTGATAGAAACATCAGCATCCCACAGGTAATCCAAAACAGCGCGAGAGCTCTAGTCAGCCAACGTCCATATTCTGAAACTATGCTCTTTGATGAAACAAAACGCACAATGGTTACTATAGAAATACGCCGTCCCTTCAATATGAAAAATAAATCATTTGATGATTTCAAAACTGCTCAAAAGCAACTGGCACAAGAACTCAATGTTCTGCTCGCGCAACATCATCTCGCGCAAGATTTGAAAATTGACCAGACACGCAATGCGACAGATATTGAAAATAAACAGGTTGGCAAAGCTCTGGGAGCTAGAAGATTTATAGAGATTTTGGAGGAAAGAGGTATTTATCCGCGAAAATATCTCGGATTCGGCGACAGCCCTTCAGACTATGCCATGCATGAGGAACTAAAGAGGCTGAATAAACAAACACGATTTATCTATGTCGGCAAACAGGAAGATCTTTCTGGAAAAGACCAGACAGGAGTTATTTTTACTCAACAACAAGTAGATAAAGGGACATTGAAATTTTTACGAACCGAGCATAAATCTGAGGATTCTAATTAGCTTATATCTCATAACCCTTTTTTTTAGGGGCATGCCACGCATCCCATCCCTGTTCATCAAAAATAAGCTTTGCGAGTTGAATATTTTTCAGCGGATCCCGCAAATCTTCAATAGAATCTACTCCGATTTCCTTGAGACTATTTGGTTTGCGCTTCAAAAAATCTGCTAAGGTGTTAGAATTTATCTGAAATAATCCCGTATCTACTGACCCATTTTTATTATGATGATGCGCATTGACTTCATACTGTGGATTTTCCGTTCCCATAACAACAGCAGCCCTTTCAGCATTACTGCCAAAAACCTTACGGACTGCCCCGCGCAATTCACTAGACGGTTGCGCAATTTCAAAATTCCCAGATCTATGATAAGGAAAAAAATTAAATAAAGGAGATTCAGCTTTTTCTGGTGACTTGCCTGACTCTTGCTCTACTGCTCCCACCGTGTTCTTAATATCCTCAGGTTTTATTTTTCTATCCAACCCCGTATTCTCAGCACCAGCCGCGTGAATATCTTGATCGGCATTTTTTACATTTCCTCTATTTATTTTCATAACACTGCTCAGATCAATCATCTCACCAGGTTTAATTTTATTAATATCCCCGCTTTCGATTCCAATTGTTTTTAATTGATCTGGAGACATGCTTGAGAACTGATCTTTATAGCTATCAATTTTCGCTCTCCAGTCTTGCGCAGTCATCCCCTCAGGCTTACTGCCTAGATTTTTTCTGATTATATTCCATACGGTATCATCTTTTTCTACGATATGTTTATATTTATTTCCTGTTTCTTCTTCCCCGTCTACTTTTGGCTTCCCCGCAGGCTTTACTGTTTCTTGTATGTTTTCACTTTTCCCAATTGGTGTCTCCGGCTCACCCCAAGATCCGGAAGCGCCGCCCCATTTATTCTCAGCAAGAATTGCTTCAAAGCCTTTTTCGGGCGGTTCTATTTTAGATACTTCTCCCAAACTTTCAAGATTCTTTCCCATTTCCAATTCATTCGGCCCAGGCAATTTATTTTCTATAACAGGCTTTTCAACCACTGCTATCTCCGGTGTTTTTGGAATATCTGGAATTATTGGATCTGGCATATCAAGTAACCAATCCTTACAGGATGGATTTTAGAAAGGAGTTTTCAAACCAGTATGCTCTCCGGTTCTTTTGCTTTATCAATACTTTGCATGCCTCTCAAATTATCACTAGATTTAACATCAACACTATTGACTCCCCCCAATCCTCGCGCGTGCTCAAGCAATGCATTCAATTTATCCTTACCTACCGCCTCATAAATTTTATCAAGTGGCACTTCTTGCCCTGCTTTAATTTGACCAGGATTATTAATGCCGGCTTTACTTAAAATATCTTTCATTAAAAGAGCACTATCCTTGTCAAAAGATTTTTCTGTGTCCAGAAGATTTTGCGCGAAATTTTCCCGCTGATGCTCCGTCAAGCCTGCTCCGCCGATTCTATCCAAAAGACCATTTTCCAATATACGGGTAAGATTATCGCCTTCTTTGACTATCGCTGCCTTAACCTCATTTGCCGCCTTAGCATTGTCTTTATTCGCTTCTTCCGTTTGAATTTCTGCGTTATTATCAGGCGCTTGACTTCCTGCTTCATTCATTGGCTTCCATTCGCCCGGAATATTTTCAACCTTTGGTTTAGTTTCCCCTGGAACTATTTTCCATTCTGAATTTTCCCCATCTTTCCCTGCTGTATTTTGAGTGCCTTCCGCAGCTTTCACCGTCTTCAACTCATTAATCGTATCCGCCTCTTTCTGTGCTGCTTCATGGACACCTTCTTTCTGTATGCCTTGAGTCCCATTTTCTAGTCTTCTTCCAACCGCCATCTCGCCCATCGCTGATTCAGGCTTAAGAATGCCTTGATCATACATCCGCGCTTTATTTCCATCCAAAGTCCCCTCTGCCAATTGATAATCCATAAGCACTTGTTCCGCGCTGACACTTTTCCCTTCAATACCTGACCCCATAGCTGCCTCGTCCTGTCTGGCACTATTTTTCATCTGCTCCATACGATTCAAAATCATACCCTTATAAAGATCAGGATCGCTGTCATAATTTTTAACCATTTTTTCTACCTGATCAGGAGACATACCGCTCGTCATCTCTTTAAGTGTTCCCATCACTTTAGATCTCTCTTCCTGACTAAAATTAGAAAAATCTTTTGTAAGCCTTTGGTCTACATCTCCCCAAATCTTTTTACTTTGATCCTCAGTCCATGTCTCCTGGGCAACAGGTACCTTATTAGTTTCCTCAACGCTCTTCCCGCCAACTCCTCCTCCAGCGCCTGCAATTTCAGTAATAGACTCATTAGAATTTTCAGCAACAGGTTCCTCATACTCTTTTTCAATCTCTGCTGTAAGTCTATCTTCCTCCTCCTTTGTTATATTCGGGGATGATTGCGTGGCTTGATCTGTGGATTCAATTTTATTTTTTGAAAGCACCTCTGCGTTTGGTGCTACGCCCCCATTTGGGACCGCTTCAATCTCATCCAATTTTTTTTGAATATCAAATTTATCCTCAGGCTCTTTCACGTCCTGCGCGGTAGGCTTTATTGCTTCTTGTATGTTTTCACTTTTCCCAATTGGTGTCTCCGGCTCACCCCAAGATCCG
>CAZJRC010000100.1:0-3874 GCA_964548495.1 uncultured Gammaproteobacteria bacterium
TGCGCGTTTCGAAATCTACGCCCCTTTTTATTTCCTCAGCATTTTCCATCTATTATTATAGTAGCGAAAAAAATTCCCAAAATGCAACCCCACCCTAATAGTCATCCTCCCTGCCAAATCCTGCATGTATCTTTGGCATCCTCCTCCTCAATTTTGGATAAATATATTTATACTTAACTAGAAATAGACTAAGAAATAAAACTGCAGAAATGATTATCCAATTCTGGCTGTCTCTTACATAACTTAAGATAAACTTTTGTTCTCCCATCTTATCTGGAACTATTACTATATTGCCAAACGCATCTCCGCTTATTTTCCCCCGTCCCTCTAAGATTTTCCAACCCATATCATAAGTAATTGCCAAATTTATAACTTCCCCTTTTGCGATTTCACTATCTATTGATATCTTATTGGCCGACAAAGCTTTATATCGCGCTTCTCGCCTAAATGTATCAACGTATTCTCCAATTTTTCTTGCATCCGCGTCATTTTTTGGCTCTCTCATACTCAAAACACTCTCGTCCATAACTCTTACCATCCACACAGAGGGCACTTTGTATAACTTATCGCCATTCTTGTCCGCCAACAACTCCAAATCCTTAAATTTATCCGGATGTTTAAAATCATGAAACACATCACGCGAATCAGCTTGATGCACCAATACATATTGAGCACCAAAAATTCTCAACCAGTCTATGTCAAGTCGAGCATCCTCGCCTTCTCTAATCTGATAAGCCCCATGCGCCCAATATGGATGTATGGACGCTCCGTCAAATCCGCCGCGTACCTGACTTACAGGCAAATACATATTAATCCAGAATACATCCGACCCGGACAAAAAAACTCTCATATTTTTATCCCTTACATGCGGCTGAATCATAGAAACTATTTCGTTCTGGTAATCGCTTTTTGCATAAACAAACAAATTATAAATCAAATAACTGCTTATTATTGTGCAAACAACTCCCAAAGTAAACACAAAAATTTTAATTAAGGTATTTTTAAGTTTTAAGTTGTAGTTTTGATCTTTGATTTTTAATTTTTGATCTATATTTCCAATACTAATTAAAGAGGTAATCAATACTCCTCCTATCATGCTTAACCCGAATTGCAGCTCTGGAAGAAATCCGATCCAATCAATTACAAAATCCGGATCAGCCAGGAATCGAGCCGCCGTTAAAAAGAAAAATGAAAGAAAAAACAATAAAGCAAATTGAAAAACACCCCCCCTCATATTTAAAGATAAAAAAGACCGCCATTTCACTATCACTATAGCCAACCCCAAAGGAAGCAGGTTCAGAGCCGATTGGAAGATGTTGACTATCACATTCCACAAAGGCACCCCGCCAAACGAAGGATTAGTAAGTATCACCAACCAAAATCTCGGTGTATACCAGAATGTGGAGAGGAATAACCCAATACCCAAAATAACTATCGTCTTTACAATCATTTCCTCTCTCCACTCCTCATTGTCATTGCGAGGATCCGCCAACTGGCGGAGACGCGGCAATCTCTCCAGACCATTGTCATTACGAGAAGAGCATGATAATGCACGACGAAGCAATCTCTCTTCAGTAATAAATATTGCTGCAATTCCAATAACTATCGCCAGTAAAATATTTATTGTTATTAACAAACAAACAGCAATCAACAAAACCAACAATAAATAGAAACTAAATAAAGTTTTGAGTTTTGAGCTGTGGATTTGAGATTTGAGACCTGTCCTGAGCTTGTCGAATGGATTTGAGATTTGATCTATATTTAAAAATCTTCTATAAACAATAAACACAAACGGCACCAGCGCGAAAGCAACAATCTTCAACCCATTCTGGTAATATAACCCCAACCACGAAAACGGGAAAAGTATATACAACAACCCCGCGATAAGCCCGGCCAAATTATTTTTGATCTTTGATTTTTGATTTTTGATTTTATTTTCTTCCCATTCTCCAACCAACAAATATATCCCTATTCCTCCTGCCAAAACACTCAATATAATCAGGCCTAGATATATGTGGTATAAAGCCTGTCCTGAGTAGGCCATTGGGACTATTCCGGAAAAAATCATCAGCATTACAGGTACCACTGGCCCTATTAAATATGAAAATGGGTTGCCCAAATACCAATACGGATACCACGCGATTGTAGGAAAATTATCTATAAAAAATCCTGACAATGCCACAATACTGGGCATCAAAGACGTCTCCGGACGCAAAAACATATATTGTTATGATACTACAAAAATCCTTTTATCTCTAACCCAATCTGTCTTAAGGCTTGACAGCATATCTCTTGACAGTTAAAATGACCTTTATTAATCTGCCTCTCCTGCCTCTCTTTATGTTGCTAGATTTCGGAATTTTTACAAGCGGATTTTATATTGGCATCATTTTCTTTTTGATGATTTACAAAAAAAAAGAGGATAATTAACGCTCACCATCAAATTGACACTGATGTGTAATCTTTTATAAAGTAAAAAGGTGGACAAAGTATTTTCCAAACCTTGGCTCAAGGCATTATCCGGTCTCTCCATCAATTTCTCAGCCGCTTGGTTCGCGGCATCTGTAATTGGTCCCAATATTTCATTTCCTAAAAATCTTTTGGATTTTGTTATCTTGATTCTTAGTGTTATTCTTGGTATAGTATTTTTAATAATCACCGTATGGTGCGAAAGGGAGTTAGTAATATGAGTGAACTATGGAATTCTGTAGCAAATGTTCAAATCGCGACTGCCTTAGTCATGATTGTGGTTCTCTTGATGTTCATAGCCTTCAAAGTATCTGATCGCTCTCCCAAACCCCGCCATCATAAATAGGACCTCTCTTATCTCTAATCATCCCTCTCCTCCAGCACATAAGCGTAGCTAAACCACCAGAAAAAAAACAGCCAGCCTATACTCATAGCCAATGATCCTATGTCATGGACAAAACTTGCGACTGTTTGTCCCGCGTAATACGCGATCAATACCACTATTACAATCCGGAAAATATTGACCAGAAATGTCCCCAATAATCCGATGACAAAAGCCTTTATCTTCGAAATATTCGTATATCGGTCGCCCTGTAGCCCTACCCACGCAGTCATGATAAAAAAAAGAAGACTCTGCCAGCCTATGCAATTCCAGGCAATCTCAATAATCATCGGATTTCCCTGACCTATCTCCAGATACTCACCCGCGATTGCCGGCTTGAGTCCAAAAGGCAAAAGAATGACTCCGACCATCCTTACCTCCCAGGGCACAACATAATTTTGAATAATCTTATATGCATCAATAGACATCACAATACGAGTTAATAAGTCATTAAATGTCGCAATAAACGGCATCACCGTCAGAGCCATGACGAGGATAAGAAAAATATATAAAAAAGTCCGTTTCTGCTTCATGATTTACTCTTCCTCAATCTCTTAAATACCCCTGGCAATAAAGGCAATAGCGCCAATAGTATCCATAAATTCTCAGGCAAGGTCGAAAATGAAAGCGCTGCTGCTTCTCTTGTCAAGACTCCCACTTCTGTATCATTTGCCACATAAAACGTTGAGCTTATATTGCCAAGGTTTCCTGATTTAAAGTTCAGGCTACACCGCTCCATAAAATATAATCAACAACCCCATATTGAATTCTTTTTATGTATACTACTTTTGCATCTTGCACCCTTGACTTTGCCACAGAAAGGCCTTAGTGTGATATCACAATAAAAATGATAAAAAGAAATCGCAAGAAATTTTCCATTTTTATTTTACTTCTTATTGTTATTTTATCAAGTTTTAATCAACCCATACAAGCAGCACCGCCTGCGCTTGGCCATCTACTTAATCTTTCTAATAATCCTGAGACATCTAGGTCTCCATTTCAGGCCGTCGATCAGTCTGGAAA
>CAZJRC010000101.1:0-1587 GCA_964548495.1 uncultured Gammaproteobacteria bacterium
CATCTAATGGTAGGATAGAGGACTCTGAATCCTTTCATCTAGGTTCGAATCCTAGCCCGGCAGCAAACTCGGAATTACGGGTTTACTAAATAAAAGTATGATAAAATAATCCAAAGAAATAAAACTAAAAAGTATGAAAAAAGAAATTAAAACAAATTCGAAACAAAATAGTGAAATAAAAAAAATCAAAGCTGTACTTAAAAAGTACCAAGCGGCATTGGGAGATTTTGATATAGTTCCTGTAGGAAAAGCAGGATACATACTCCAAAGCAAACGCCAGAAACATATGGCCGGGAATGATTGGGTTTTCTTCGATTACGATGACACTTTAGCTGGCACGAATGAGGTGAAATCCAAACGACTCGAATTATACAAACAACACACCCAAGATCTGGGAATTCAATTGACCATAGAACAGGCCGACAAAATCATTAACATAACCGATAAATTTATGAGATGGGAAGAAAATCCGGGTGAGGGTGAAATATATCACATAGGCTCGCATATGCTGGCTTTACAATGGGCTACAAATACAGTCAAAGAAACAAAAGGTGATATTGATGAGGCAATTTTAAACTTGGAATCGCGGCTTGACAGAATGAAATTATCTCTCACACAAACTCAAAAACCTCATCCGTCTGATCCTTTTCATTTTTCAGTGAAGGATAAACAGTTTATCAATCGCGGCCTTGTAAAAAAGTGGTCAAAAGAAATAGATACTATAATCATGCAAACTATAGTTAATCCGCCTCATTACACAGAAACAATTAAAGCAGCAAAACACATAGGACAAGCAGAAGACACTATTCATAAAGCCAATATAGGAATTTTTACCTATGGAAATCCGGATTTCCAGTTATTAAAAGTATTCGAATTGTTAATTAAACACCCGGACTTCGCCGTTTCCCAAATATGGCTAACACGCAGACCAAAAAAAGACTTCATAATGGAAATAATTAAAACAGAAACATCAAGCATGCATAAGCAAGATCATGTAATTATATTGATTGATGACAGTCCAAAAGAATTATCGCACATTCTTTCACTTAACGACTATCTCTCGGAAAACACCAAAGTATCATTTAGACCTATCAGGTCAATTAGAGCTGGAACAAAATACCAGTACCATGAATGGCAGGTAAAAACACCATTTAGCCAATTAGATTTTATCAGCCAATCCTATGCACCAGAAGATATATTAAATACTATTTTAGCTAATAGGTACTTGGGTATAAAATCAAAACTGGGGAAACATCACCCCAAAACTAAAAAATTACAGGATCACTTAATTGCCAACGGCATCACCGATATTTAATTTTACAACTCTCTTCTTAATAAATCTGGAAATCTGTCATTTATATCAAGAATAAGCTCTCCGAATAACGAATTTGCCCAGGCGAACCAATGCCTGCTGTATTTATGTGGATCGTCAACATGCGCGCTCTCGTGTATGAAATAGGTATCCGCGTGCGTCTTTTTCAAGATTTGCAAACAATAATTAATTTCTGATTCATTATTTGAGGTAAGAGCTTGGATGATAGTCGCCATTGGCCAAAACAAATCACAAACTCCGACATGGGGGGAAGT
>CAZJRC010000101.1:1658-3862 GCA_964548495.1 uncultured Gammaproteobacteria bacterium
GACCATTTTTCGCGTGTTTCGATAAACCTCATTATCAATCGTATCATAGCCTAAATAAGGCAAACTGAGAAGACATGGCACATTAGGATCATCCATAATACAGTATGAACCGAAGCCGTCAACTTCATAAGCGTATACCTCTCCCAACTCTGCGTGTTTAATTTTTCCCCATTTTTGTATACCTCGATCAATCTCATCAGCTAGATTATCAGCCAACCTGGCAATCTCGTAAGCTGATATTTTTGTTAGAATTTTTGTAACAGCATGCAAGGTTACTACAGCCATTGCGTTAGCTGGAATTATATATGGAAAAACAGTTTCATCATCCGAAGGCCGAAAAACACTCCTGCTTAAGCCGCATCGTTTACCCGGATAGCCATATCCCATAAGTCGTACGGCTGGATGAAGATGACCGGATTTAGTCTTAAACTGATATAGCAGCTCCAAATTATCTTTATCTAAAGTGTTCTGTTCAATTATTATTGTTTCAATAATCTTATTAACCGCATGCAGCCAATTACTGTCAAATGGCGACAAGTCATTTGTAGCCCTATAATAACCATCTGACAAACGGAGAAAAGAACACGGGCTATCCAACTCATATTTTCTCTCCCATACAGCATCCATCTCAAACGCGTTAGCGTATACATCTTTATTTATACATTTTACCTGTCTGTTTATCAGCCCGATAAATAAATTTTTAATATTACTGTCCTCGTTTATAAAACGTAAATACGGCCAGACTTGCGAAGTCGAATCTCTCAGCCACATCGCCGGTATATCTCCGGTAATGATAAAAGTATCAGGTGATCCCTCCGAATCCTCGCTATAATATGCTGTCGTGTCCAGAGTATTTGGGAAACATTGAGCAAACATCCGTCTAATATCAGGGTCTGTTATCTCAGCGCTTATCTCAATTATCACCTGTTCAATGACGTCGCTTTTGAATAACCTCTCCTCCGGCTCAGGCCGCGACCGCAAATGTGAAAAACTATGCATTATATTTCTAGTATAATACAAAAATAAAACATAATAATAGCCAATTGTGCTAAAATATATACTTATATTATGCAAAAGCTCGCAATAATAGGAGCAGGAGCATGGGGGACTGCTCTAGCCTACGCCTTTCGGGGCACAGACCTATCGATTTCAATTTGGAGCAAAAGCCGGAATATAGTAAACGACATTAATCTTAATAAGCAAAATTCCAAATATACAGGAGGCAAAATTCTTGCGGGAGTCAGCGCGGCTACGAATCTGCAAACTTGCCTCCAAGACGCGGATGTGATAATAAATGCCCTTCCATCCTATGCCATAAAAGATGTATTCGAACTGGCTTTGCCGTTTATAAAAGAAAAAGCAGTTATCATTAACGCCTCAAAAGGAATTGATGCTAAAACACACAAGCTCCCATACCAAATATTCAATCAGGTTATGAATGAAAAATTCCCGTACTTCACCCTCTCCGGACCCAGTTTTGCCTCAGGACTACTGGATAATCAACCAACCGCTGTAAATATTGCCGGAATTAACCATAGCCTCATCAATGAACTGAGCAATATTGTAAGAAATAACCATTTCTATTTTGCGTATTCAAGTGACATAATAGGAGTCGAGTGGGGGGGGATCTACAAAAATATTGTTGCCATAGCAGCTGGCTTCGCGCAGGGACTGGGATTTGACGAAAATACCAATGCCTTGATATTCTCCGCTGGTATCAAAGAAATGATACAATCCGGCATAACCCTCGGCGCGAATCTAGAAACTTTTTATCAACCTTGCGGAGTAGGGGATTTGATGCTATCAACCTCATCCATGAAGAGCCGTAACTATTCCTTTGGATTCCATCTTGCGAAAGAATCAAGCCTGGAAAAAATCTTTACCAAACTTGCGGGAATCGCCGAAGGCTATTACACGCTGCAGTCCATATCTTACTTAAAAAATAAATATAATATTGATCTTCCGTTATCTGACATGCTGTACGAAATCATCTTCAAAAAAGCAGATCATAAAAAATCCTTTATTAAATTTTTGGAAACTCATTTCAAGTAATATGAAAGAAAAAATCAATGTGTCCGCTGTACAAATGCGTATCGAACCGAATGATATTACTGCCAATCTAAAAACAGTCGAAAAATCAGTTAGGAAAATTTTTCAGAAACATAAAACAGATCTAATAGTTTTTCCTGAAAATTGCATTACAG
>CAZJRC010000102.1:0-3816 GCA_964548495.1 uncultured Gammaproteobacteria bacterium
ATAGAATTGGCAAAAGCAGGTGTGGGTACAATAATTGACATGCATATGAAAACCGAATCAATAAAAGAAATGAAAAAGCATCATGTAAATATCATTAACGCTGGACATATGTCATCAGATTCAATAGGAGCGAATATATTTTTTGATGTTCTTGAGGGACGCGGTATTGAAGTAATGCCGTGCTCCGGTTTGATACGGGTGAAACGCAAGGGAGGAAAGCAATCATGATTTCAGTGACAGAACTTCGAGCTGGTACCACATATGTACAAGACGGACAATATTTTATTGTTTTGTCTTATGAGCATATTAAGATGGGCAGGGGAAGTGCTAATATAAAGGTTAAAGTACGAAATATTAAGACCGGATCAATAGTCGATAAGAGTTACATTAATGGCGCGCGGGTTGATGATGTTTCGGTCGTAAAACGTGACATGCAGTATCTTTATAGGGATGAGACTCATGTTTATTTTATGAATCCGGATAATTTCGAGCAGGTTAGTATGTTATTGCGATTAGTACCTGATTATTTATATTTAAAAGAAGGAGAGACTTTCAGTGTTAGCTTCCTTGAGGGCAAGCCGCTGTCTGTACAGTTACCTCCGAAAATGATATTTAAGATTACTGAAACAGCGCCAGGTGTGAAGGGAAACTCGGCTACAAATGTCTATAAGGATGCAGTTTTAGAGAATGGTATTAAAGTAAAAGTACCCCTTTTTATTAACACCGGAGAGATGATACGTGTTGATACACGAATCGGTGAGTATTGCGAGAAGGCTTAGAAAAAATTAATTAGCATTTGTTGTGCGTCTACCTCGGAGGAGTCATCCCCCGCTCAAGCGGGATGCCACTGTCCGAGGTGTTTGCAATAATGATGAAGAACAATATTTTTAGCGCACTATCGGAAAGGTCGTTTGTCTACGCGTGGTGCGGCGAAATTTTTACCCTTATATCTACACACATTTTTAATTTTTTTCTTATTCTTATCGTATTTGATCTTACCCGTTCTAATATTGCTGACGCGGGCATAGTATTAACAATTACGATTCCATCAATTATATTTGGTATGATTGCAGGTTCTTATGTAGACCTGTGGAACAAAAGAAAAGTTTTGTTAATTGTTAATCTTACCCGCGCGCTACTTTTGGTTATACTCGCGTTTTATATAGATAATTTATATTTTTTATTCGCGGTTTCATTTATTTTTTCTTTTATAACACAATTTTTTATACCCGCTGAGCTGCCTATCTTGCCGCTTATTGTAGAGAGAAAATATCTTTACTCGGCTAACGCATTGTTTGGAGTGGCAATTTATGGTTCAATTTTGATAGCTTATGTCTTGGCCGGTCCCTTAATTATTTTTTTAAACCCATTTGGTACATTGATGTTTCTTTCTGTAAGTTTGCTTATTGCTTCGATATTTATTTTATTTATTCGCATCAGATATTCAAAGATAAAAGAAGTTGAAAACGGAATTGAAGACATGAATATTTTTAATGATATGAAATCCACATTAGCGCTTATATCTCATACCAAGGGCATATTGCAAGCTATTTTTATTCTCGCCTTGACTCAAACATTGATTCTTGTTGTCGCTGTAATCGCGCCAGGATACGCATCTACTGTTTTGGGAATACCTATTGTGCAATTCCCTTTGTTATTTGTCGCGCCGGCAGCGCTGGGGACGGTAGTTGGCGCGGCTATTATTATAAATTATTTTCGAAAAAGCAACAAGAATACATTGATTACCATCGGTATATTTTTTTCAGCTTTTTCATTTGTTTTTCTACCTTTTGGTTCAAAGGTGGCTTCAAAGGGTTTCGTACAGACAATCAATGTTTATCTGCCAAAATTTTTAGAAATTGATATTCTTCACATAATCATTGTCGTGGCGTTTATTTTGGGATTATCAAATGCCTTGGTGTTTGTACCGGCAAATACGCTCATGCAGGAGAAAATATCAGAGGAGTTTAGGGGGAAAGCATACGGTTTTCTTAATACTTTTGTAGGAGTGTTTTCGCTTTTACCTATTATTATCGTTGGTGGACTGGCCAATTTAATTGGCGTTGGCGCTGTGCTTACTATAATAGGCGTATTACTTTTTTTTGTAGGTTTGTTGCGCTTCGCAGTAAGATAAATTATGCAAATATTGATTGGGGCAATTTGTTTTTTTATATTTTTTTATTCTCTATATATATTGGCGAAGGACGACTATATTCTTTTGAGAAAAAATTTGATATTGGAACAATTGTTCGATTTCACTTTTATTAGCCTTTTTTTTGGCTTAATCGTAGCGAGAATAATATCTGTATTTTTTCACCCGATTTCAGGACAGAATTTTATTCTGCAAGTATTTACTTCTAAGGTAACCATTTTTACAATGACTGGAGTTGTTACGGGATGTATAGTGGCGTTTTATTTGATTGGCAGATATCGGAGGCTACCTATTGGTTTATTGTTTGATTTTTTAACATTATCTTTATTATCAAGTTTATCTGTTTGGTATTTGTTAAACCTTTTTTTTATTAAGACAGGTGTTTTCATTTACTATTTAATACCCGGAATTTTTTATTTGATTATCAGTGTGATATTTTGGATATATTTGCGTCCTCGTGTAATTAGTTTTAAATTGAAAGAGGGGAGTTTGAGCAGCATATTTTTATTGATTTTTTCCTTTACATCATTTTTGACATCTTTATTTTATAACTCCAGCGGTTTATATACTTGGTATGGTAGAGAAGAGCTAGTTTTAATTGGACTATTTTTGTCGAGTATTATTTTTTTATTACGAAATGAGGTTAGGCATAAAAAAATAAAGCATAGAAAATAAAAAAGATGGATCTTGTTAAGAGTATAAAGATTATAGATGAGGATGATGATATATTGGTGATAGATAAGCCAGCTGGCATGACTGTTAATAGAGCAGAGACGAGTCTTGATGTTACAGTTCAAGATTGGGCGGAGAATAGGTTAAAAGTTCAATCCCGATTTAATCGGGATCAAAATGAAAAGTTAAAAGTTGAAAAGGATTCTGATTTTTATAATAGGGGGGGCGTAGTACATAGGCTGGATAAGGAGACGTCGGGAGTATTAATTTTGGCAAAAAGAGCGGAGGCATTTATTGGTTTGCAAAGGCAGTTTAAAGAGCGGCAAGTCAAAAAAGTATATATCGCGTTGGCGCATGGTAGAGTCATTCCAGTTAGCGGAGAAATTATTGCTCCAGTGGGCAGGCTGCCCTGGAATAGAATGCGGTTTGGAGTTATTCCAGGCGGGCGGGAGTCTGTGACTAAATATAAAGTATTGTACGCGGATAATTTATATTCTTATCTTGAGTTGTATCCCGAGACCGGCAGAACACATCAAATACGGGTTCATCTTAAATATATAGGTCATCCTATTTTTGCTGATTTTTTTTATGCAGGCAGGAAAACAGCTAAAATTGATAGAAAAATGTTGGGTAGAGTTTTTTTGCATGCAGCAAAAATATCTTTTTTCCATCCGAAGACAGGGGAGATGGTGAGCTTTGAGAGTGAATTGCCCGAAGAGCTTGCTGCAGCGTTAAGTAAGCTGAAGATTCCGAAACAAGTTCGGAATGACAATAGCGCGTAACATAAGTTGGTGAGTATGGGTATGGAATTAATAAAAGAAATTTACGAAAAAGATATATTGTTTGCTAATCCCTTAAAAAAGGAGGAAGCGCGCTACAGGCTTCGTCGGGCAGCGAGGGCATTAGTTTTTAGAAATGATAAGATCGCAGTGCTTAATGTTAAGAGATTAAATCTGCATAAATTACCCGGTGGAGGAATTGAAGATGGAGAG
>CAZJRC010000103.1:0-3733 GCA_964548495.1 uncultured Gammaproteobacteria bacterium
ACTCCAGTCAAAGGCAGCGAATCTATCATCTTTTTTCGCTCTCATATATGTACCTGGCGCTGAAAAATCAATGATGAGCGTAGTGTTATCAGCAGTGTCCCATGGAATATCCCAACGATTGGGATTGCGGGCTGCTTTTTCAATAGCTAGCGCCTTTTGCATTGAATCTTTAAGATTATCTTTAATTTCTGCTTCTGTCAGCGGCTTGTATGATTCAGATTTCATTGCATTGGGAATTTCCTTTTCTCTTACTTGATTAAGAAGCAGATTGACAGATGGCAGTAATGATTCAATATTTAAATTTGACCGTTCAGGCAGATTCGGATTACGATTTTGAATAATGAAAGGAATCTCAGATTTTTCAGACATGTATTTATTATAACAAATAAATTGTGGTAAAATAGGCTATCTCATGAGAATTATTACTGTTGAAGCATTGACTAAATTACTAGAGCGGCATGGATTTGATAAATACATGAGGGATCTGATGTCGGCTCTAAAACGAGACTATAAAAATTGGCAGTTGTTTACCAAAATGCCCCGCCCCGCGATGCATGTGCCGGGCGGCGTATTGGAGCTAATGCCAATTTGCGACAATAAACTTTATTATACATTTAAGTATGTGAATTGCCACCCCAAAAATCCATCGAGCGGTCAACTGACAATAGTCGCGACCGGACAACTAATAAGAATTGACACAGGCTATCCATTGATGTTTAGCGAAATGACTTTACTCACGGCACTACGCACTAGCGCGAATACCGCAATCGCGACCGATTTAATGGCTCGTAAAAATTCACGTACATTAGCACTTATTGGTACCGGCGCGCAAAGTGAATTCCAGGTACTGGCTTTGCAATTAGTACGGGATATCTCTGAAGTCCGCTACTTTGATATTGACCCCAAGGCTATGGATAAATTTGAAAAAAATATGGAAAATAAATCTTTTAAACTTATTCGCTGCAAAAATGCTAGAGAGGCAACTATGGGAGCGGATATTATAACGGTTTGCACCGCGTGCAAGGAGCGTGTTGTTGTGATAAAAAATGATTGGGTCGCTTCCGGGGTGCATATTAATGCTCTGGGCGGAGATACTATAGATAAAACCGAGCTGGAAATAAGCACTTTACCGCGCAGCCGCATAGTTGTGGAATATTTTGACCAGGCGCTGATTGAGGGAGAGATTCAGCAATTGGGCGAGAAAAAAGCCCGGGAAATAGTATATGCTGAGTTTTACGAAATAATAAACGGCAGCAAAAAAGGCCGCGCGAATGCTCAGGAAATAACTTTATTTGATTCTGTTGGCATAGCTATTGAGGATTATTCCGTGCTAAGATTAACCTATGAGCTGGCTGAAAAATATAATATCGGGCAGGAGCAAAACTTCACACCTGTACTAAATGATCCTAAGAACCTGATAAGTTTATTAAACAGATAAGTTGCTGGTTTTTGCGCTGAATAAAACCGCTGGAGTGCTCGCTTGTATTCTTTCCTGCTCTACTTGCCTAACCATTCTATATGTTTTCAGGAATGCTTTGGGCGTTACTCCAATTGAGCCTATTCCTAATTCAACCAGCTTCCTGGTAAACTCAACATTGTTAGATGGTTCCTGGCCGCAAATTCCTGTGCCTACGCCATACTCATTACATGCTTCAATCGTCCATTCAATCATTTTAATTATTGCGGGATTTGTTGCTTTAAGCCAGGGTAATTTCATTTTCTCATTATCTCTGTCTACAGCCAAACCAAATTGAGTAGCGTCATTGGATCCAATGGAAACAAAATCAATGCCTGTTTTGATATAATCACGAATTATTATCGCGTTGGTTGGAACTTCTACCATAATCCCGACTCTCAATCCGTCTTTTCCCTGCTTTAGTCCTACTTCATCCATGATTTCAAATGCTCCCTTGAAGCCTATCGCGTCCATCTCAGGACATCCGGTTAACTCTCTTGGGTCACGCACCATGGGGAACATCACTTCAATATTTTTATAGCCCATTTCGCGGGCATTTTTAATCGCCTCAAGCTCCCACTTAAATGTGTCTCTGTTTTCTGGACGGAGAAAACGCAGCAGTCCTCTGTCTCCCATCATGGGATTGGCCTCAACCGGCTCATATTCTTCACCGCCAATTAAACTGGCGTATTCGTTGGTCTTGAAATCTGTAGTCCTCAAAGTTATGGCGCTATTGGGGAATAGCGAGGCAAAGGCGGCTATGCCTTCCGTGAGTTTGGTTTTGAAATATGCTTCTCCGCTTTCATAACCGGCAACCTTGTCTGCGATTTTTTTGTACAGAGTAGAGTCGGGCGCGATTTTGCCTTTATCAAAATCGTTCAGCGCGTTTACATGCACGCCGATTTCCTCCAACATAAATTCCGTGCGTAGAAGTGAGATCTTGAAATCCTTTCCAAGCTCCGCAAAAGCATGCAATTTTCTTGCTTGATCTATATTGGCGATATTTATTCCTATTACTGTTTTCGTAGGATTCTTTTTAAGCTCTCTTACGTCAATATCTTCGCCGACTTCTTCCAGGGGAAGTGTCCCAATGTAAGCTGATTTTTTATCAGCATCCATAGTAATAGCACTGTAATTATGTTTGGTCAAAGATTTAAATTTATCTCCCACACCTACAATACATGGCACATCTATTTCTCCGCTTACAATTGCCGCGTGACAAGTGTCTCCTCCAACACGGGTGATGATACCGGCTACCTTTTCCATAACCGAAACCCAATCCGGATCGGTTCTGTCTGTAGCTAGGATTATTTTTTGATCTTTCTTATTATATTCTTTAATAGTCCGCTTAGCCTCTTCTATGGTTTTGACAACTGCCAAAATTCCGTTGGCGGCGCCAGAGCATCCAGTCTCGCCGGCTTTAAAGACCATCTCCGCGTTTTTCTCAACATCTTCCGGAACAATCCTGCTTCTCATTTTTACTATCATAGGATCTGTTTGTGAAGCAACAGTCTCAGGTCTTGCCTGCAAAAACCAAAGCACCCTATTGTCATCAAACGCGAATTCCATGTCATCCACTTCCTTACTAAACCCTTTTCTTGCAACAGACATACTTTTTGCTATTTCTATGACTTCAGTATCAGAAACGCAAAATTTATTTCTATCTTTTTTAGAAACTCTTTTTTCTTTTGTATCCCCTGATTTAGCGCCAACGATTTTTATAGCTTTTTCTCCTAATCTTCGGCCAATTATTTCAAATGTATTTGGATCTACATCAAATGAATCCGGAGTAGAAATTCCGCCAACTACTGCTTCGCCCAAGCTATTATTTACATTTATTCGGATGAATCTCGCCCCGGAAATACGATCAATTAAAAATCCTGTGCCAGATACTGTGGCATTCAAAAACTTCTGAACAGCAACTGGTAATTTCGAGTTTTGATGGGAGTATTCTTCACTTGCCTGCAACGCCTTATCTATATTCTGAGGATTTTCCATAAAGGCTTGCCTTGAGAGGTCAAATCTTGCTTTATTCCTATACACAATTGGCCTTTCCGCGAATTGAGAAGCCAGGCATTCGACAACGATATCAAAAACTCTTTCTTTTCCTCTGTGATTAAGTTTTGTTTTATTTTGCCCAGCGAAACTCTTCTTTTTGCCGTCTTCATCTTTGCCTGAACTACGGGCGGCTACAGCTAAATTTTCTTCTCCAGTCTTTTTACATAATTTATCGTAAGCTTCCCCAATGTGTTTTTTTACATGAATGTATAACTTTAC
>CAZJRC010000104.1:0-282 GCA_964548495.1 uncultured Gammaproteobacteria bacterium
ACGAATTATGGAGGGATGGGATAAGCAGAAGTTGCAGAGTAATAAATTTGAGATCCCGATTTATAAGATAGGAAGCTGGGGGCCTGTGAGCGGGAATAAGTTGATCGAAAGAGATGGAAGAAAGTGGATATCGTAAATAATTTTTAGTTTTCACTTAATTAATTTCTAGAAATAGAATCTATTCAGTATTTACCAGTTTAGCCTTGACTCGCATTCGCGAGAGATCCTTCGACTCCCCCCGCTCAAGCGGGGCTCGCTCAGGATGACATTTCTACTGGGAAA
>CAZJRC010000104.1:292-3673 GCA_964548495.1 uncultured Gammaproteobacteria bacterium
GATGAATTCATTCTAAAAATATAATTGCTTTTTTTTGTTTATTATACGATAATTAAACTTATGCAGATTGGAATTTTGGGACTTGGTAAAATGGGAAGCAGTTTGATGGATAAACTCTTGGAGGGTGAGCATGAGGTTGTGGCATGGAACCGGTCGAAAGACGTGCTTGACGGAGTTAAGCTGGCTAAAGGTCAATACATCGAAAATCAGAAATTAAAGATCGCATATGGATTTGAAAGTCTGAGAGATAAGTTGTTAAAGCCAAGAATTTTTTGGCTGATGTTGCCATCCGGCGAAACTACGGAATTTGTAATTTCGGAAATTGAAGATATCGCTGAACCGGGAGATATTGTAATTGATGGCGCAAACTCGAACTTCAAAGACAGTCAAAGACATTTTGAAGAGTTGGAGAAAAAGAGTATTAAATTTCTTGATATAGGCGTATCGGGTGGGATACATGGGGTAAAGGATGGATTTTGCTTGATGGTTGGCGGAAATAAGGATGTATATGATTATGTAAAGCCGGCTTTGGATAGTTTGGTGAAGCCTGAAGGAGGGCATAATTATTTTGGGACCGCCGGCGCGGGGCACTTCGTGAAGATGGTTCATAACGGAATTGAATATGGTATGATGCAGGCTCTGGCTGAGGGCTTTGGAGTACTTGAGAAGTCGCCATATTCGCTTAACTTGATAGATGTAGGAGCTATTTGGCAAAGAGGCAGTATTATCAGGAGCTTTTTACTTGACATGGCGGTAAACGCATTTGTGACAGAACCGGATTTCGTAGGTATTGAAGGATATATAGATGCCACTGGAGAGGGCAAATGGACAGTAGAGCAAGCAGAAAAGGAGCATGTACCAGTTGACGCCATAAAGAAGGCTTATGAATTCAGGATGCGTTCGCAATATGATAAAGCTGTGCAGGATACGCTCGCGGCGAAGCTGGTCGCCGCGCTGCGTAAACAGTTTGGTGGACATGAATTAAGGAAAACTTAAGCGAAAAACTACAAATTATGAGATATTCTACTATCTTCGCGAAGACCACTAAACAGTTCCCTAAAGATGCCGATACAATAAATCATAAATTACTTACACAAGCAGGTTTTGTTGACCAATTGATGGCTGGGGTTTATAGTTATTTACCGCTTGGGCTTAGGGTTTTGAAGAAAATAGAACAAGCAGTAAGAATTGGTATGGATGAAATTGGCGGGCAGGAAATCTTAATGCCGATTCTTCACCCAAAGTCTATTTGGGAAATTACGCATGGTTGGGATGATATAGACGTTTTGTTCAAAATTAAATCCCGAACCGGACGCGACTATGCAATAGGACAGAGTGAGGAAGAGGTAGTAACGCCACTGGTTATGAAATTTGTAAAGTCTTATCAAGATTTTCCGCAAGCAGTATATCAGATCCATTGGAAATTCAGAGATGAACTGCGGGCGAAATCAGGAATTTTGCGCGGGCGTGAATTTTATATGAAAGATATGTACAGTTTTCATGAAACACAGGAGGATTTTGATAAATTTTACACATCGGTAAAAAAAGCCTATTTGAAAATATATAAAAAATTGGGCTTAGCCGCTAAAGTCACTCAGGCATCAGGAGGGAGTTTCTCCGATAAAATTTCTTACGAGTTTATGATATTAACTGAGGCCGGAGAGGATGATATTTTTTATTGCGACAGATGCGATTTTTGCGTAAATGTCCAGATTGCTAAGGTACATGAGGCTGATAAATGTCCGAGTTGTAAAAGTTCTGAGCTTAAAAAAGCGAAAGCCAGTGAGGCAGGAAATGTATTTGATCTGGGGCAGAAATACACAAAAGATTTTGATTTTACATTTACAGGAAAGGATGGAGGGCAAAAATATCCGATTATGGGTTGTTATGGATTTGGAATTTCGCGGGCAATGGGTATTTTGGTTGAGAAGTATCATGACGAGCGGGGGATTATCTGGCCGGAAGCGGTGGCGCCTTTTCAGGCTCAAATCTCAAATCTCAAATCTCAAATTTGAGGCGCAAGCAATTTATGAGAAATTAGAAAAGGCCGGCGTAGAAGTGTTGTATGATGATCGGGATGCGCGCGCGGGCGAGAAATTCGCCGACGCGGATTTGATCGGGATTCCTTGGAGATTGGTAATTAGCCCTAAGACTGGGGACAAAATCGAAGTGAAGAATAGAGGAAGCATAAAGACAGAATTGATGTCATTGAATGAGTTTATTCAAGGGATTGCGCGAAAGTAATTCAGCGGTAAAAAAATAATATGCCGGAGCCAATAATTTCAGAAACTTCAAAAACACCGGAGATAGCCGCGGTTGAAAAACCTGTTATAGAAAATAAATTGCCTGGAGAAAAAGAGCAGGCAATGGAAAGTAATCTTGAAAGTTTGGGAGAAATATCTAAAATAGAACCGCCCGAAAAAGGCTTTGAAGCAATTCTTGGCCTTCCGTTGACAGAGCATAGTGCTGATAATTCGGAAAGGCAAAAAGAGCCGGATAAAGCAAGGGTTCCTGAAAAATTTGATATTCAAAAAGAATTGGACAAAATTGAAAATACGCCCAATGGTGGAGCGGCAGTGAATGCTGAATTAGCAGATTCAAAAGTGGAGAGATCTGAGACGGGTATAAATTTAACGAGCGTAGATGAAGGAAAGCCTATAGTAGAGATTGAATCAGATTTGAAAGGCGCAGGAGGAGAGAGTATAAAAATAACTCGAGAGCATGGCGGTGAGGCTGCTTCATCACAGGAGGACAGTAAAGGCGAAGATTTTGCAAGATCCGCTCTGGATATAGGGGCAGATATGACGCCGGTTGTCGGGCCTGTTAAGGAAATCGCCGAAGCGGCAGTGGGTAAAGGATTAATAACAGGAGAAGCATTGAGTAAAACCGAAAGAGGTCTAAAACTTGCTGACGCGGCTATATCTGTGATTCCATTTGGTGGCGTACTTAGAAAAGCTGAAAAATTAGATGAAGTTGCTGATATCGCGCGAAAGGCAAAAGAAGTGAAGGGATTAGGTAAATTCACTCTGGCTGTCAAGGAAAATGCCTCCGGATTATTATATGATTTTTTAGGTGACAGAACGCCTGCTTTTATCAGGAAAAATGTGCCTGTTTACCGCTTTGTTGAGAAAAAATATGCTGGGATGGCAAATAAAGCAGGCTATAGCGAATGGCAGATCGGAGGACGAGGAGCTGAGCCAAAAAAAAGAGTGACCGAATGGGTAGATAATCACGCTGAAGCATCTGAGGAATATGTTGCTATAAAATCTCATCTTGGGGAGCTGGAGAAGAATGGAAAGGTTGAGGCTGGCGAATGGGGAGGGGGTCTCAAAAAAGTAATATTGAAACATGAGTCGCCTGAAAAAACTTTGGATTATGAAG
>CAZJRC010000105.1:0-3620 GCA_964548495.1 uncultured Gammaproteobacteria bacterium
AGTCCTATGAGTGCGATAATGAAAATCCCAACTAAAATATATTTTATTTTATTGCTATTTTTCAGTGATAGATCTCCTTTTTGTTATTGTCCAGGTTGAGTGGAAATTTCTCTAAGGAATAAATTATAATCTACTTGATTTGTTGCTCCATCGTCATTGAGGTCTGAGGCTAGTTTTTTTTGTAAATCTTCACAGGCAATAGGCGGGGCTAAATCGCTGTAACAATCAATAAGTGAATTATAATCACGGATATCAAGTTGGTTATCGCTTACTATATCCCCAGTTATAAATATGGCCTCAGACAGATTATTTTCTTGTCCTGCAATGATATTTTGTATCCCAGTTAAGAAGCGTGTCAAATGATTATCAGTGCTGGCTTTTACGGTGTAATTGCCTGTAGTAACAGTATTATTCAAAATAATTTTTCCGGCAAAGGTTCCACTGGCTGAGCTGTAAGTCATTGTGCTTGTTGAACTTGCGATGAGTTGATTTGAAGCATCGAAGACATTTATATTTAGATTGCGAATTGTGTGCTGAGGATTTTTGTTGCTTAAGGTGCCGTCCGGATTGGAATTGTCGCCTCTTATACCTATGCCATCGAGTAATCCATTTATAAGGAGAGATGTGTAAATGGGGGTTGGTATAGGCGCAGTAGTGGGTTCAGTTGTTGGGGAGGGCGCGAGAATTTCAGCTCTATTAGGATCGTAACTGCCTGGATTGCCAGCATTTCCGTCTGTATGACACATTGGGTCCGCTCCATCTATAAACTCATCATAATTATTGTCTTTAGAATCAGCACAAGTGCCGCCACCGCCGTGTTCACCGTCTTTGGCGGGGTCGTATGAAATTGAATTGTTAGGATTTCCGTCTGTATGACAGGATGAATCATCTATATCCATAAAACCATTATTATCATTATCAATTTTATCTGAACACCTCATGCAAGCAGCGTGTTTTAGCTCAATCGCAACAAGCGACCAATCCCGATTATCCTCATCAGAACTTGAGTTAGAGACTGTCCATTTCATATTTACGTTAGTTAATGTAGTAGCTGATATTTCTCCCGCCGCCCCTCGTATATTGCCGTCAATGCCCATATTGTAACGTTCGACTATATTTGAAGCGGGTGTTAAGGTAACATTTTTATCATCATGCGTCAATGCTCCTACTATAAGTGAGTTTTGGTATTTCAGGGCAAGTGATATGTTTGGATTTCCACTTGATGAGGAGTTACTTCCTATTGTTCCAATAGGCATTGTCTGATCAACATTTGAATAAGAAAAGGCAGTAAGAATATGCGCATTGACGTCATCTTCCCATATTACAGAGACCTGATTGTTGCCAACCGGCGGATTTACAAGATACCATGCCTCAACGCCCTGGTCGCTTCCATTTGAACGACGGATTAGTCTGGAGAGTGCGTTTCCCGCGTAAGTAACAGATTTGACTTTACGATCTGATGGCAGGTCGTCATCATGTATCGTGATGAAAAGAAGGCGATTTGGCTTATCGGCAGTGATGTGACTGAAGCCGGCAGAAGATTTCTCACTGCTTGACTGTACTGTTGTTTTTCCATCAAAGGATATATTTGTACAAGAAGTCGATAGCTGGTCACTGGCACGGCTTCTTATTTCTTGCTGTTTATTGACTATAAAGATGGCGAGAGGCAAGCCAATTATAGTTAGGAGTATTAAGCTAAATAGAATGAACTGTTTATTACGCATAAATGTGTATTTATCGACCTCGTCTTAATTTAGCATAGACAATATGAGCGTTAAATGTCAAGAGAGTGGAAACGGAATTAAAATAATGAACGTATGAATTGTAGAATCAGCTCAATAAGCATTCTTATGAATTCTAATAAAAATTGTAGTAAACCCTTATTTGGTGGTATAACATTGGGAGGTTGGGGAGTAGCTGTGGGGTTTTGGATATTGGTTGGAATTGGTGTGTTGCTAGGTGATTGGGATGTAGAAGGCTGAGGCGATGGTTGCGGGCTAGGATTCCCGATCGTGGGCGTGACAGGGATGGTGGGGCATGATCCAAGACAAAAGAGTGTGGGCGTGACACGCATAGGAGTTGGGGTGATGGTTGGCTGGATGGTCGGCATGGGCTGAGTAGGCTGATTGGTGGGAAATGGCGTAGAAGAACATGATCCTGACGTGGGAATTTGTTGTATAGGCGCAGTGAACGGATTATAGTCGGCTGAAAAGTTCTGTGATGGCAGACAATGATCGGTCAGCCATTTGTTTCGGATTGTGATCCATTTGTCTTGTGCTGCCTGGCCTTCGAGGAAGATGACGCCCGCGGGTTTGGCACCTTGATAACCGCCTGAGGCTCCAAGCCAGAGAATGAAATTATTGTTACCAATCCAAGTGACTTGAGATGGACTGTCAAAGTTTGTCCACTTCATATTAGGATCTGATTGTCCGAGCGCGAAAACCGAATCCTCAATGATAACCTTGTGGTTTGGGACACCTCTGCCTTGTAACTTGAACCATGGCCCCATAAATCTGTTTGCCGTAGAATCAGGCGTTTTATTGGTAGGATAAGAACGTACAAATACCTTTTTTAAATATACAGTATTGTCTTCATTGGCTCCGATTGGAGTGCTTGAGCCCACGTTCTCATTTTGTTCACTATAGAAAGTATAGGTGCCGTCGAAGAGGCAGTTTTCGACTTTTCCCGACTCAAAGCGATCGTTTTCGATTGAATCGTCTCGTATCGCAGTAAAATAGCAATCGTGTACATAGAAACTTGCGGTGTTGGAATATTCCGGTACTTCGCGGGATTTTATGGCGTCTTCTACGTTATGAATGCGGACAAATTGCCATTCTGCAGGACCGTCGTTGAAAATGGTGATACCGGCTCCTCCAAAGTTATGTGTCGTAGTCCAGTCCCATGAAGTCGGAATTGAGCCTTTTATTATGCCTCCGCGCCAGATAGTATTTTTCGCACCTCCGGACGAGCCGTATATTTCAACTGCTTTGCCTCCGGTGCTTGGGCTAATAGCGGTATTTGTCCACTGGGTTGCGTCTATGAGGGTGTCGTCCTGAATGCTTGGAGTATACTTGGTGGCGAGTGTGCCGGTGAGGATAATTGTGTTGCTAGATGCGGCGATTGTGTCGTTGACTTTGATCGTACCAATTACCACAAAAATTAACAAATTGAGAAAGATTAAATGAATTTTGCGCATAAGACAGAGTTAATTATTTTTTTCTTAATTTAGCATAGACAATTTATGTTGATTGTGTCAATAGCGGCTTAGTTTATATTAGTTTATTTTCCAGGCTGGGTAGAGATTTCTCTGAGGAAGAGGTTGTAATCAATTTGATTGACAAAATCGTCATCATTGTAATCAGTGGCGGGTTTTTGGTCAGGATCGCAAGCAACTGCCAGAGCAAGATCACTATAGCAATTCAAAAGCAAGTTATAATCCAAAATACTTAGTTGATTGTCATTGTTAGAATCGCCGGTTATGAGTGTAGCGGGAGTGATAATATTTGTTTGTCCAGCGGCTATATTCTGAATGCCGGGAACTAGCTTTTTGAGATGAATATTTGTTTTTATTTTTATATAGTAATTCCCTGATGGAAAAGTATTGGGATAAATTCCAACAG
>CAZJRC010000106.1:0-3466 GCA_964548495.1 uncultured Gammaproteobacteria bacterium
GTACCTGTCAATGCCGAACCGTTTATTCCTTCAGCGCCCACATACGTCTCAGGCAAAAACCTTATTTGTGTTTGACGAGCGTTGACATCAATGGGACGAAAAACTAACTTGCTAAGCTCTTCACTTGACCCTATTATCGGCGCGCTGAATTCCGCCGAAACTCCCGCTGCGAAAGTTATTTTACCGGCTTCCTCATCTGCTATATTAGTAAATATTTTCCTTTGATGCAGAAGATCAATTGGTTCAATTGAGACAAACTCCAATACCTTCGGATCATACGCTATCTCAAGCTGCAAGCTGGTTATCCTGTTCTCCTCGGTATTAATAATGACCTCAAGCTCGATTAGTCCATTTGAATTAATATAAACCGGATTTGGATCAAAAGAAAGTTTTGTGCTTGGAATATTGTATGGCGAGTATGTTGGCGTCGAACCAATTTTAGTCAATATATTTTTATTATTAGAGTTTGAATTTAAAAAATAAAACAGCGCCCCAACCGCAATAATAACACCGCCAAAAATTAAAAAAATCTTTTTAAACATAAAAATAACAAACCTAATATCATAGTTTCATTTATATAATTATTTGTCAAGACCAACATTCGAATCTTTAATTAATGTTTTTATTTTTGCCCTTATTTTTTGTTGTTCCTCATTTTTGAAAAATGGAAGCGCTTGCTCCAACGCCGCCGCGGCCTCTTCATATTGACCATTCTTGCTCAGAGAGTCTGAGAGTAAGATATAAATAATTGGCGTGTAAGGAAATGATCTATCGTCCTGGGCTAGGTTTATTACTGTTTTATAATCATGTTTTTTATAAGCAAGAATAATTCTGTTATGAAAAAGAGCCTGAATATGTCTTTGCTGCGACAAAGTTTCCGCCGATTCAAGAGCGTCTTCCGCTTTTTTAAGATCATTTTTCTGTAAATATATACTTGCCAAATTAATATATGCAGCTTGTTTTTCTGAATACGCCAGTATTTTGGGACTTGATGACAGCGTACGCTTATATTCTTTCTCAGCTTCATTAAATTTCGTCTGTCTGAGATAATAATTGCCTAAGTAGAAATGTCCCTCCAAAAACTCCGGATCAGTAAATACTTCCACTTGAAAAAGAGTTAGATCATTTTTAAATTGAAACCCGCTCAACAGCGTAGTAACGCTCATAATTAACAGCCAGCATCAAAAAATTACAAAGCCTATCCTTTTTATCCAAAAAGATTTTTTGCTGAAATAAAAAAATACTAAAACAACCATCGCGCTGAAAGCCGCAAGCGGCAGAAATCCATAATGAGGCGAGCCAATACGGGGCACAGGCACTATATTTAACGCGGGCGTCAACATGATAAACCATAAAACAACTGCCTTACCCAAAGATGAACGGATCCCCATTTTTACAACGCTAAATAATAGAAGTACTAGAATTAATAAAGTTATAATAGGATAAACACTAAAAATCCCAACAATCGGTACAGCATCGCTGAGAGATGGTTTAAATGGACTTATGAAATCAATATACAACTGCCAAAGGGTTACCAAACGAATGCCAATTGCGTCTGAAAAGGAAAGAGGAATAGGCGTTGTTTTCCAAATTTCAGGTACAGCTCGGAAACGAAATATTATATAAATGACAAATACTATGCTTTCTGAGAAATAGAGCGACCACTTCCAATACTTCTCTTCACGTACTGATGAAGTTTTAACTCTTTTTTTCTGAATAAACTCCCAAAAAAGAATCAGCAGCGGGATTAAGACAATAGCCGTTTCTTTGGAAATAAGCGCGAGAAAAAAACTAATTACAGCCAGCAGTCTATATAACTCTTTTTTTGATATTCTGGCTTTAGCATGAAAATATACAGTCAGTAATATAAAAAGCGTGACTAAAAGCTCCGCTCTATATGAAATCGCGCCGACTGGAAGCCATGTCAATGGATGCAATCCCGCGATTAACATCGCCAGCAGCATTTTTTTATTGGAAAAATCGAAAAACACTGAAAGAAAAAGCGGAACAACTGCGATGACCCCCAAGAATAGTAATACATTTGTTAAGTGATAACCCGGAGCAAAGGCTTTATACATAGCAAAATCCAAACTATTCATTACAGTAACTAATGGACGGTAAAACGCTGTGCTTCCAAGCCGCAGCACAAACGCGCTGGATATGTCCTTAAGTGGCATTATTGTCCTGCCCTCTAAAATATCCCCATTATCAAGCCATGTAAATCCATTAGGAAGATATGAAATATGAAGCAAAAAAATCAAGATTAAAACACTGATATACAAAAAGCGTGGAGAGGATCTACTTACAAATTTATTCATGTCAAATTAAGCAATCTTAATTGTATATGAATCTTACAATTAATAAAATGGTGCTAAAATATACTAGTGTTAATCTTGCTTATTTTTATTTTAAGTTTATTTCATCCATCCACTGCGTACGCGCACGACGCCTCTTTGACATATACTACGGTAGATGTAAATGAAAACGGCGTCAATGTCAGGATGACCACTCCATATAAAAACATAGAAGAATTGTATCCTGAAAAAAACAAAACTATTGCGGAAATAAAATTAGATTATTTTGTGAAACAATTTGCCAAAGGCTTTATCATAAAAAACAATGGCAAACGATGCGAACCCAGATTAAAAAATATTAAAACAATTACAGATATTAAAGGTATAGTTTACGATTTCCAATTTACATGCCCTAAGCCAATTGATAAATTACATTTTTCCTATAATCTCTTTTTCCCCATTTCCGAAACCCACGAAAACATAACCGATTTTCATATTGATAATTTCAAACAGCTTATCATTTTTTCCAAAACCGAGCGTACTTTTGATCTGGATTATAAGCAAACACGAACACAAATGAGTATTGCTCATTCGCTAAATACTGTCATTACTTTTCTCAAAATAGGCGTCAAGCATATTCTCTCAGGCTATGATCATATTTTATTCCTTCTAGGTTTGTTAATTGTCACAAAACGTTTTCGCGATTTACTTAAAATTATTACTGCCTTTACAATAGCCCATTCGCTAACGCTTTCACTCGCTGTTTTAGATATTTTCCTGTTGCCCGCTAGATTTACCGAATCGATAATCGCGCTCTCCATCGCGTATGTAGCTTTTGAAAATATAAAACTTAGGACAACCGGACATAGTTTACGTTGGATACCAGCTGTTAAAATAGAAAAACGCTGGATAATCGCCTTTCTATTCGGATTGATTCATGGATTTGGCTTTTCTTCTGTGCTCAAGGAAACCGGCCTGCCAAAAGATAATATTATTTACGCGCTGCTTTCTTTCAATTTGGGAGTTGAAATAGGCCAGCTCTTAATAATTACACTGATGTTCCCGCTTTTATGGTTTATTCGAAGACAAAAATGGGAAACAAATATTATAGTAATCATATCGATTATTATCGGCATTATCGGATTATTTTTATTTTTAGAACGGAGCATCTT
>CAZJRC010000107.1:0-3398 GCA_964548495.1 uncultured Gammaproteobacteria bacterium
ATTTAATTCTTTGATATCTTGAATTGTACTGGTGAACGTAACATGCTTTTTAATTATTGATGGTTCTGATTGCGAAAAGAAAATAGTAAATTGATTTAGCGTATCAGGAGTTAGTATTCCGTAGCTTTTTTCTTGGGTGCTGTCTCCGCCTATCTCAAAATTCGTAATATTTAAAACATACGTGTCATTATCCCGACTAGAAAGTGTTAATTTGTATTCACCATTTTCAGGTTTTGAATATATAAATCTATTTACTCCTGTACCCAATTTTACAATTTCTCCATTTTCGTTTGGATTTGCGATAGGAGGCTCAAAATCATAATGCGCTTCTGGAATTTCATTAAAGATATGGGTTAGTCCGTTTTGCACAATTTTTCCAGTCTTTCTATTTTGAGAGTCTGTAACCAAGATTTCTATATTTGGATTAATTACCATTTCCATACCACTTAAATCTGTATTAGAACGGATGTATCTATGCGCATTTCCATATGTGTCTCCGGAGAAGAAGGTTAAATTAGAATAGCCCCATTCCGGATCATTAACCAGAAATGTATTGTTTGCGAATCCTTTCGCTACAACATAATGATTTCCGTCATTAACGCTAAGAATAGATGGAGAATTTCTGAGAATTAGATCGTCCTTTAATAATTGTGTTGTGGACCCGTCATATACTGGCCAGTAGTGTTCTAGTTCAACCGCTGATTTACCGGCGACTTTTAAATCTCTGGTTAATTGAGCAATAGAACCCCATATTATTGATGAGTATGTACCTAACCCATTGCCTCCAGAAGCATACCCCTTATGTATTTTAAGCCATTCATTAACTGTTCCAGGATTTAGTTCCGAGTCATCTATCATTTTATTTATGCCGTGATGTCTGAGTATCATTGCTGCGGATGTAACCGCGCATCCCCATCGTTCCATTTTGTCGCTACCAAAAAGGTTGATGAAGTTTAAAGAATTAGCATGATCATATTCTGTTTGTCCCCATGGAAGATCATTTTGACTAAAGTATGGAACAGGAAGAGGATTTTCTGCATTTTCCGCAATAGCGATTCCCCAGGGGCCATTGCCGACGTTTATTGTATTAACAACCGTATCGGAAGTTGTATCAATTACAGAAACAGTATTGCTCAGATAATTTGTCACATAAACTTTGCTGTCATCAGGTGAGATTGCTAGAAAATTGGGGACATATCCGACTTCAATCGTATTGATTACCGTATTTGTGGACGTATCAATGACGGAAACGGTTCCTTTTTTTGTCATGTCCCCTCCTCCGGCCCAGTAAAATGAGTTCGCGACATAAAGACGCGTTCCGGTTGAGTTGATATCTAAGCCGTAAGGATTTATATCTACAAGTATATTGTCTATGACCGTATTAGTTGTTAGATCAATTACGGCAACTGTATTGCCTAGCTGATTGCCTCCATTGTTGGATACATATGCTCTAGTATTATCTGGCTTCAGTATAATCGCAGCTGGTAAAATATTTAGTTGAATGGTGGTGATTAGTTCGTATGTATTTGCATTAAGTATTGATAAGTATCCATTTTGAACTCCACAACAATTTGTACTTACAACATACAGTTTACTATCGTTATTATTAAGCGCTATTCCTTGAGGAGCAGTAAATCCAGTCAATGTCTGAATTACGAAATTTGTAGCCGTATCGATTACTGAAACTGTGTGATTATTATTACTGCCATTGTAAGCAACAAAAAGTTTTGTGCCGTCATGATTTAAAGCGAGAATTAATGGCTTTTCATTTAGTAATATCGTATTTATAACATTATTAGTTGTAGAATCAATTACGGAGATTGATTTATCTGAATTATTTGCTACATATACCTTATTGGCAAAACTTGCAATTCCACGAGGATCTTTGTCAACTGGAATGGTTGACTTTATCTCATCACTAGATATTTTTACAGCCGAAACATTATTGCTATTGGAATTTGAGATATAAACTGTTGAGGATTGTGCTTTTGCTATAGGAACAAAGATAATAAATTGTAATAAAATAAAGAAATAAATTACAACGAACCATTTTTTTGAAGTAATTTTTGTTAATAGTTTTTTCATAATATTATTCAATAATATGGATATATAATATTATTGTCAATGGTTTAAAGAATGTTGTTTTTGAATATTTATTAAATATCCTGTTAGGATTAAATTAAGTTCATTAATTTTTTTACTCCAGGAAAATACTTTTTTTTTTTGCTTTCTAGCATTTTTGCTTATATTCCTAGCTTTTCCAGCATTTTTTATTAAGAAAATAATTTTTTGGGCAATTTCTTCCGGATCAAAATCAACAAGGAATCCTGTTTTACCGTCATCAATTGTCTCCCGATGTCCGCTTATTTTTGTAGCTATAACCGGCGTTCCGCAGGCCATTGATTCAAGCGGTACCAATCCAAATGTTTCGAGTCTGCTTGTACATAATGTTACCAATGACTCATTATATATCTTTACTAATTCTATCTCCGAAAGCCGCTCGCCGTTTGCTTTTTTCCACGATACAATACAAAGTTCAGGTCTTATGCTTTGAGGAATATATTCCAGAGCCTTTTCAGTCAGATCGAATCCATCTTCTACTACTGTTGGTGATCCAACATAAAAAATCTGATTTTTCTTTTTAAGGTTTAATGGTTTAAAGATAGAATCATCAACCGCGCAGTATACTACTTTTGGATATACCTCATAAGATTCAATCATACGTTCTCGAATATGGTAACAACTTGCAATTGTAAATGAGGCTGAACGTACATTTTGCCGGTCAATTTTTTTTCTATATAATCTTGTGAGCTCTTCATAAATTCGTTTTAAAAAGCCAAGCTGTTTCTTGATTCGCATAGAATACTCATAAACTATTCTTAAAGGTTCCTGGCAATAATACACGCTAGGGGTTTTTAGAAAGCGTAGAAGAAATGGGGCTTGTGTAAATTTATCCGGATGGATCAAGATGAGATCATAATTACGATTATCTATTTCAAAAGCAATTTTTTTATGCAGTTTTTTTAATAGAAAAAAGTTTTTATAATCATTAATAAATCTTTTTAAAAAGGGTAATTTTGAATTTAATTCAAAAGGATAATTATAAATATTTTTACAATATGGCGAGGGATCAAAAACATCATTTTCAACATTAGTAGCATATAAGTCTATAGTGTGCCCTTTATTTTTTAGGCCCTTTGCGTGTTCCATAACAACACGCTTTGCTCCTCCGAAGGCTAAATTGTAAAAAATTGCTATTTTCATTACTTTGTTTTTTTTAATATCAAAAAAAGAAAATATCCAATTAGGGGAATCTCAACTATCGCTGAAAATAGCGCAGAGTATGCCGCTCCAGTTATTCCATAAATCAGCACTAACGGATAGATTGTAAAGACCAA
>CAZJRC010000108.1:0-3358 GCA_964548495.1 uncultured Gammaproteobacteria bacterium
TATTCAAGACATCAGTCTTCCAAGAGAAGGTGTCTTGAATTTTTTGGAGTATGTAAACAATGTCAACCTTAGCATATATAGTCATTTTTACTTTTATTGGCAGCATCGGATCACTTATCGGAGGATTCATCCTTTTATCCCGAGAGGAATTCGCATTGAAAATTTCTCATTTCCTTGCCTCATTTGCCGCGGGCGTATTACTTGGTACTGCCTTTTTTGATCTATTGCCCGAGGCTCTTCATGAAAGCAAGGAGTCTAATATCGATATATTTTTATGGACGCTCGCGGGAATAATAATGTTTTTCTTCATTGAGCGGTTCATTCATTGGTTTCATCATCATGATGATTTTCACGCAAAAGACCAGATCATAGGCGGAAAAACTACGCTGCCGCTGATTGTCATTGGCGATACGGTACACAATTTTATTGATGGGATTGTCATCGCCGCGACATTCATGGTCAATATCCCGCTTGGCATTTCTACTTCTATCGCTGTCGCGGCTCACGAGATACCGCAAGAAATAGGCGATTTTGGATTAATGCTTCATAAAGGATTGGCAAAGAAAAAAATTATTTGGATAAACATACTTAGCGCTTCTGTTTCGCTGCTTGGCTCAATCTTCACATTTCTTTTAGGAGATGTATTGAAGGGAGCAATGCCTATTTTCCTTGCCTTCACGGCTGGATTTTTCATCTATATTGCAACCTCAGACTTGATCCCTGAAATCCATCATGAAAAGAGGCGGGGATTCGCAATCATTGAGAGCTTACTTCTTCTTATCGGAATCGGAATAATTTGGTTTACTGTACGCTTGCTTGAATAGTCAGTCTACCCCTAAAAACACGAGCAAACAGTTGCAAAACAGAGTATAATAAAAAAGGATGGAGAATAATAATCCTTTTGATTATAACTATTTGATTAAAAAAGGACTGACATTGTCTGGGGAAGATTTCAGCCTGATTCATGACTCGCTTATCACTGGAGCAAATGAAGCCAAAAAATATTTGAACGTGTCTAATGATTTATGGCCAAAGTTTAATTTTTCAAATGACTCACCTACGCTGGGCTATAACAGTTTAGACGACACGATTTGTCTTTCGCTTAATCATATAAATCAAGCAGCCAGCCGCTCAACGCCGCTTAAATATAAAGACCAATTAATTATGTTTATGCCAGACAAATTTTATATAATAGTAAAATACATCTCCTGGTTGAAGTTACTGGGAAGAGAAGCAACAATACATCGCTATCAAAAAATCGGCAATCCACTTTTGTACATGAAATTCCCAGAGACGCTGCCCTCTACCCTCTCTACCAAACTATTAATATTCAGCGACGTAGAAGTTGAAGCCAGAACTGTGAATGATAAAATAGCTGCTATGAGTGGAGAAAAACCAATTTGGATAAAAGTAAATGCTTATTTTTCCGAGAATTATCCGCAGTATTATAATAAATCAATCATGGAGTTAGCCAAATTCCCAAAACCGGATTTGCCCATCTCCTTCGAGATGGAATTCTACGCATTATAGAAATTTAAACTGAATAACGCTACAATATCCTGTATATGCAAAGGCGCAAGCATAGCTTTCCAATCTTTGCCGGTTATTTGATTCTCTCTCTTATTCTTTTATTTTTGTCACAAATTGGCTGGCTAAATGATGTCACTGACATTTTACAGTCAATTACTTTACCCGTACAGCAATACTCATTTACATTTTTTCAACAAAATGATGGCCGCGAAATATCTAAACTTAAAAACGAGAATCGAGTACTGCTGACTAGGCTTACGAAAGTCAAAGAGCTTGAAAAAGATAATCAAGCGCTGCGCGATCAGTTTGCTATTGTTAATCCTGCCCCAAAAAAATTAATACCTGCTGCTATTGTAGGATTTAGAAATTTTCTGCCCGGTATTAAAACAGTAGATAGTATAATTATTGATAAAGGCAGCAAGGACAAAATAAATTTAGGCAATAGCGTGGTGTTTAAAGATAATTTAATCGGCAAGGTAGTGAGCACTTCGCCTCGCATGTCTATAGTCAATCTACTTAATCATAAAGACGTTTCGTTCACCGCGCAAACAGCAGGCACTGATGCAATAGGCATAATTACAGGCACGGGAGAAGGCAAAAGACTAGTTTTCGACAGGGTTTTGTCTGTAGACAGATTGCGAATTGGAGATGTGGTTGTCACAAAAGACCCCCAACTTTTGGTGGTTGGTAAAATAGTGTCTGTTAATGCCAAGGCAAGCGATCTTTTTCAAGCAGCTATAGTCGAGAGCTTAGAGGATGTCGCAAAATTGAAGATTGTTTTCGTACTTTTGCAGCAGGATGATTAGTAGCTTTATTATGTTTTTATTGTGGCCAATTATGGCTATATTTTTTTTACTTGAATACACTATAACATCACTTCCGTTATTGCTTATAATCGTGTCTGTCATACTAATTCTCTATAAAGAGCTTTGGGTCATGCATATTGCGTTTATTGCCGGCTTAATTCTCGATATTGCTTCGGTACGGCCATTAGGCAGTAGCAGCGCGCTTCTCGTAGCGTGGTTATTTTTAATTTTGCTCTATGAACGCAAATATAAGATTGATTCTTATCCATTCGTAGCTGTATCTTCATTTTTTGGAGCAATAATATTCTTGATTCTTTTTAATTATCCTAATATTATATCGCAGGCTGTAATAAGTTCTATTTTTGCTCTAGTTCTTTTTTCAACTATGAAAAGAATGAAACACATATGATGAATACGGGACATGCCTTTGGGGAAAATATTAAAACTGAGAAAATAAACAGACGAGCTTATTCTGCATCTTCCAGCTTACACATCAGAGGACATCTATTGCTATTATTTTTATTAGCGGCTGTTATTTTGTGTATGGGGCGGCTTATTTATTTGCAACTTTTTTTAGGCGCGTATTACCGCGGTCTTTCTGATTCCAATAGAATACAGTCTAAGACTATTTATGCCCCCAGAGGAATAATATTCGACAGGAATGGGATAGCTTTAACTCTAAATATACCCGGATTCAGGCGGAATACTAAGGACATTAATAAAAACCCTACCGATAAATCAATTTATATCAGTAAAGAGCAGGCGCTTGCACACATATCACGCGGCGAGAAGGATATCGTAGTTGATTCCCTGCGTCAATATCCTAAAAAGCAAGCATTCGCGCATGTCTTGGGCTATATCGGTCAGATTTCCAGCACGGAGTTGCGCCTGAGAGAATTTAAGGACTATTCTATAAATGATTGGGTGGGTAGGACCGGGATTGAGAAAGAGTATGAACGATTGCTGCGGGGAACCCCTGGCTTAGAGCTAGTTGAAACAGATGCTCTTGGACGCCAAATGCG
>CAZJRC010000109.1:0-2450 GCA_964548495.1 uncultured Gammaproteobacteria bacterium
ATCATATATTGTATTGGCGGTCATTGACGAGAATGATGAATTGATTGCTGTCGCGCCTTTTGTCAAAGAAAAAATATATGGCATTTCTGTTTTCACCGCGCCGGCAAGAGAATTTGCCGATAAATCTTCAGTTCTCTGCGATCTCGATAATCTCCAATGCGTAAGTCTGCTCTTTAATGAAATATCCAAACTCGGCAATGTGTATATTGCTGAATTTATGGAGAGGGATATACAAAAAATATCTAAAATCACCAACAAGCTGACTGCATTTAAAAGCAATCTCAATCCATATATAGATTTCTCCCAAGGAAGATATGGTGATCTTAGCAGCAACAGGAGAAATCTTATACTTAACAGAGCAAAAAAAGTTCAGGATAAAATAAATATTATTATTTCCTCGGATAATCTTCAACAAAAACTTGATGTAGCTTTTCAAATCGATATTAATAGCGTAAAGCATAAAAAAGGCAAGGGGCTATTTTACCGATTTGACGCGAAAATTTTTTACAATCAACTCGCGCTTTTAGCACCGGAGAACGTAATTATTTGTCCGATGTATTTTGAGCAAAAACCTGTTTCTTATATAATTGATTTTTTCCACCATAACAAAAGCCAAGGAAGTCAAAAAGCATATTTGCCCGGATACGAATATTTCAGCCCCGGCAAACTAACGTTTATAAAATTACTTGATTATTACTATGACTATGGAGCGCGTGAGGCGGATTTAGGACGAGGGTATGATGATTTCAAGCATGATTTTACCCATAAATATCGCCAGCAATATAATTTAACAATTTCCAGAAATATCTTTATCCGCTATTATCTCGCCTTAATGTTTAAATTTAGAAATAAAATTTATGATCAAATGGAAAAATATAACGCTGTCTATATATTTTATAAAAAGATAAACTTTTATTTATTCGCGAAATTAACAGGTTCAGTATGAAGATCAGCCAGGAACTCCGGTTTTAATTCATAAATATCGGCAAATGGATATTTATTTACTAATTTGTAATTTTCAAGCTCCCTGTTTCCTTTTAACAATCTAAAAGTGCTGTCATTATCGTCATGCGTGCGCATGATTATCCAGCGTGCCCATCGTGTAGGGTGTTCTATGGCTAAGTCCCAATAATCCCCTGTCCCTTCATGAATAAATCTGCCCATTTTCATACCAGAGGAGAAAATAATAGCATCATGTGAAGCAACGGATATAAGCGCGAATCCTGGTTTTTCACTTGCGTTAGCGGCGAGCCAACTACTGACCTCCTTTACATTCTTGCCGCTGCTTCCGGTCACGGCATCATCCAATGAAACAGCGTCCAGGTTGACATAAGAGAAAAATGTGACCAGCAAAAATAATCCGAGAAATAAATAGCGCGTATACTTCACCCGGAAAACAAAATAGCCGATAAATATAGCAATTGCCGGGGTCATCATAAGTCCATATCGCACATTGAACCATGACCCCATGAGGTCTTTTACATATAGAGAACTTTGTCCCAGATATAGCGCCAAAATATTGAAAAAAAATGGCGCTAAAAGTACGGCCCCCGCGTTTCGTTGAGCCTTTGAAATATTCCGGTCAAACCAAAAAACCATTCCTCCGCCAATCGCGAAAATCAATACAAAAGGATTGACATTGTAAGCTATAGAATATACGTAGGTTATTAAAGATATTATTAAATTATGTTTAGTCGGTAATGCACCGGCCGCCTCAAGGGCGTTCTGCTGTGTAGCTGCCGAATAGGGACCATTTATTGAATATAACGGATCGCCGAAAATCATTAAATTCCAAAAAATCCATAAAAATATACCAAATCCCGCCAAAGTGACAAAAACTACAACTGCACCCTCGGCACGTTTATAATCATATTTTTTAATCATTTGTACAAATACAAGTCCAGCCATGAAAACGAAAAGAAACCATCCATCGTAACGAATAAGGGAAGCGAGCATCACCCAAAAAGCGGCACGTATCAACCTGATGAGATTGTCAGTTCTGTGCCAGACCATAATTTCATACATCGCGCCAGTCATTGTACTAAGGAGAAGTAATTCTGTCATGGCGGTTGATTGCATATAAACAATATTTAAATTTAAGGCAAATACGCCCATACCGATTAAGCGTCCGAAAAGGTCAACTCCTAACTCCTTCAAAAATAAGTAAATAAACAAACCTGTCGCGACATACGCGATCATCGATTGTATTGAGCCGGACAACCCTGAGTGCCACATAAAATCATTCCATATAGTAAAAAGCATCAGAAAATGCGGAAGAGGCAACCACACGCTTCCAAGCTGTGCTAATCCCGGTTTCAGGTTTTCAATTACGCGCCGCCCGATATCCAAATGCGATCTGGCATCGTTGTATAAAAGCCCAAATCCAGTAACACAATTAAAAATAAAACTGATAAAAATTTACTTCTTAAAAAGGAACCGTTGCCCATAAC
>CAZJRC010000109.1:2460-3350 GCA_964548495.1 uncultured Gammaproteobacteria bacterium
ATTGATAATAGACTTAAGCCAGCCAAAAGTATTAGTATTTTATGATCTTGTAAAAATTTTAGTATGCTTTTGCTTTGTTTTAAATCCAGCGTGAGCTGGATAGTAAAAAATTTATTAAATGCGTTAATCATATTCCTTCTTTCACGCTTTTTATTTTGCTATAAACTAATAGTCCGTAATAGAAAAGTAAAATAAATACAGTCAGATAAATGTAATAATCCCAGACCGATACAAAATTTTTGCCGTATGCATTAAAAACAAATGATTTACTTCCCTGCTTGTCAAAAAAATTTAAGTTTCTGCTATAAGCCGGCTTGTTTGTATATCTGTCTTTGACGCTCAGCTCAACTTCCGGCGGATTCAAGCTGGTAGTAAGCGCGCCTAAAGTGTTTATCGCGACTGAATATGATATAAAAATAAAAAATATAATTAAAAACAAATTCCATTTATATATTAACTTGATTAGATACGCTACAAAAATTGATAAAATCGCGTATGCCGGAATAAGATACCTTGATCCAAATGCCCAGCCTCCCCATGGATCACTCCACATAGAATAAATAAGAATATTGATACCGATAATAAAGGTGAGTAGATTCGCGAATTTAATTCTGTTTCGCAATGCCAGCACCATCCCAGCAAAGCCAAAAATCATCACAGGCGTGTAGATGAAAATACCCCTGTCTAAGCTGATGAAGTGAACATATAATCCATTAAGCATGCGCCTTGGCTTAAACATGTTAAAAATTCTGATTTGCCTCCAGACAGATTCATTTATTTTATTTGAATTAGAAATTTTAGCTTTATTTAAAGGTTCCCCATGAGCATCAATGCTGGTGACTCGTGCCGATAACCCCGGAAAACGCAGCATATTCCCATATGTATTGCGA
>CAZJRC010000110.1:0-3313 GCA_964548495.1 uncultured Gammaproteobacteria bacterium
AATTATTATTTCATCTGATCTGGTTAAGACACTTTTCTTAGAGATATATCCATCAGCCATGACAGTAACGTTATTCAAGCTCTTAAAATAGGGGATATAAATACTCCCTTTGCCCTCCGCGCTAAACTTCCTGTCATCCAAAACAATAGATGCTTGTTTTACTTCAAATCCTGCTTCATCTTTTATAACAATTTTAGTAATAGGGGCTTTATAAAAAGATGTCAACTCCGCGACAGCCTTTTTTACATCCCCATTCTCTTTCCATAAAGCTGTAGAACCTCCGGTATTTGTCCAGTAATTTATACCCGCGACTTCACTAGTCTGAACAAGCGCAAGCATAGCTTCACTGATCCACTCTGCCTGATCTGCTTCGCTTAAGTCGCCGTTTATGTCCGGTATTGGTGCTCCAAATTCACCCAGGACAATTTTTCCCCCTGATTTTTCGGCTAAATATTTAATATCTCGAACCAATTTTTGGGGAGTTGCTGTGTAATGGTCAATAGTGACTATTCCATCCAGAGAGGCGGTGGTTTTTTTATCCATGACAAGCATCGCCACATCGCCATTCATGGAATCGAAATTGGAAGTAATATTTTTTCCTATTTTTTGAAAAGCTTTTTTTGTCATTTTATACTCGTCAATTAAGAACTTCCTATGCCCGTCAATATCGCCATTGAACCGTGGATCACCCGGTCCGCCATTCTCGCACTCCGGGCAGGCAGAGAAAACATCTCCGTCAGCAAATATATCCCCATGTTTGGCGATGAAATCTTCCGACTTCTTTATATGCTCATTTCTTGTAATCTTTGGATATCCAAACCAGCCTTCCCAACCCGACCAGTTTCCCCTAAACCAAATTTTTAAATTGTTTTTTCTGGCTGCCCCAACCCATCTCGTAAGAAATGGGTAAAACTCCTCGTCATACGGAGTCGCGATTGCCACATGAGTCGCGCCGGTTTCCGCTATCTGCTTAACCTGCTGGTTTATTATTGCGTTAAAAGTTGGATCATGCAATTTCTCCCGCGACAAATCCCTTGAATACTTCATCGTGTCAATCGACTGAAACTTCCACCATGTGGCTTTTGCCGCGTTCGATTCAGTTGTGATAATTAATGGAAAGAAAACAATAAGCACCAGCAAGATCGCGCTAATTCTGACAATGTGTTGTTTGAAAAATGACTTAAATTTCATAATTTGGAGTATTATATCAGGTTCAAGCTCAATTTACCTATCAAAAGACAATACGCAAAGAATATCCTTATTTTTATAATTCTTTGGTATTTGAATATTGGTTGTTTTACTTATTTTTATAATTTGAAGATTTACCGGGTTCACCCATACTGCTTTTAGGATATTTGGAAAGGTGATTAATGAATTATCCGCGTTTCTAAAATCCGGAAAATAAATAAACATTTGTTCACTGCCTATTTTCGCTGCAATTGGACGATTGAGAGCGTCATTTTTCCATAATTTAGTATCGATATTTAATTCCGGTTTTAATTTCCACCAATCGTATCGTTCTATGAATTTTCTTGCCAGTCCAAGTTGTTTCGCGCCTGTGAATTGAATTGATGTTTTCCAGTCAGAATTACCCCAATGCCGCATGAAATTGTCCCCATCGGCCATTTGCCATACCCCATGCGCTCCATAGGAGTGACCATTTGCTCCAGACAATATACAGAACCAAAAAGCGATTCTTTGATAGTATTCATCGAAATTTCCAAGTATTCCCTCGTACCATGGCTCAAGATTTATAATAGGCAGTTTTTCTTTTGATTCTTCTTCCAATATTGACCTCATAAATCCGGCCATATCTTTAGAATGCCCTGATTGAATACTGTTAATATCCAGCCAGCTTGCGTTTTTGAAAAGTTTTCGCGCGCTGATTCGCGATTGTATGTGTACAGTCAGGAGATGCTCGCGGTCATTTTCTTTAATATAACTGGCAATCCTGCCCCATTTTTTTAAACGGTTTTTGAGCAATAATTTTTTAAAGAATCTGGTCTTGGTTGGAAATATATCTGCCTCTCCGCACAAACATAAAACCGCGGGCTTGTTTTTTATAAGTTGCAAGATTCTACCCCAAATCTGTTTTATTTTTGTCTCGCCAAGTACGTCAATATGATGACCCCATCCTCCCACTACACAAGGAATAAGATTATTATCCCAAAGAATATTAAGTCTCTTTTCAACCTCGTCAAAATAAGCCTCATTAAGCGGCATACCGTAGTCATTTGTTTCTGGAGGGATGCCAATGACTATTTGAATTACATTGAAGCCCTGTTTTGCCCGAAGTTTGGCCAATTTTCTAAAAATAGGCAATCTCATGCGTGATGTCATTCCATACCACCATGTATCCGCAAGCCAGAAAAAAGGCTTACCATTCTGAAGCAAATAGTAATTATTAGTAGAAATGTTCATTATTTAAAACCCAGAAGTTTTACCGATACGCTTTCCGGCAAAACAACATCGCTTATTTTTATTGCTTGATCTTTTTTAATATCCTTTATCAGCTCGCAATTAACAGCCAAACCGGCAGGGAGTAGTTCTTTACTATCATCGATTGTCTTGATTGTTCCATAGATTGTATCTCCGCCTATTCCATCGAGCATCTCGCCTCGAGCGAGATTTCGTTTTGCGATAGCTGCAGTTGTCAGTCTTGGAGTATTTGAATTATTTATAGTCTCCTTATTTGAGAAAAATATTTTTGCCAAAGTTTGCACTGCTTCCAGGTGGCACAAATGATAAGGCTCAAACAACACATAATACGGCCCCTCGCCAAGCCCTAAGTATCTAAGGTATTTTTGCTGATTTGGGTCTTTATGTTTGGCAACTACAAAAATACCGGGGAATAACGATTTGCCTATAACATAATCAACGATTCCGTTTTTGGGGAGATTTTCCCAGTCGAAATGTTTGAGAACTTCATTCACATTTTCCACCTGAGGTCCTTTCATTCCATCTTGTATAATATCCATTCCATAATAATTTCCGACCAAGGTCATCTCAATTGCCTGCTTAGTCCCATCCGTAAAGGAAGTAGTCTGTCTGACTGCTAGCCCTTTTCATCTGCCCATGGTTTCATTTTTTCTTGTGTCGCGTAAAGATCAAGATATCTTTTCATATTTCCGGCTAGAAGCACCTCAAATCCCATTAACTTCGCTTGAGAAATAAGACGTGTAAGGCTTCCAGGTTGATCCCCAAATACATCTGTTATGATCACTCCGTTTTCATCAGCAATTTTCTTCTTCTCTTCAATCTTTATTTTATTTTTTTCAGAAATTTCTTTTCCTTCATTTCCATTAACTTTCCC
>CAZJRC010000111.1:0-3303 GCA_964548495.1 uncultured Gammaproteobacteria bacterium
AATTTATGGTGTTTTTTGTAGAAATCCAGAACAGGATCGGTATATTTATGATATAACATAATCCTTTTACGTATAGCAGCAAGCGTTTCATCTTCGCGGCCGTCATCGTCATTGCGGAATGATAATCTCCAGAGAGCTTCGCGGTCTGAGACTTGCAGATAAATTACTTTATCAATTCCGTTTTGAAAGTTCTCAGCTTGCTTGACGGTTCTGGGAAACCCATCCAGGATGTATCCCTTCTTATATTCAGGCCTGCTAAGATATTCTGAAACAATCTCGAGCGTCTGGTGATCAGGAATGAGATAGCCCGCGTTCATAGTTTCTTTGATTTTTCGACTCATTGGAGTATGTTCTTTAGCGATATCGCGGAAGATGTGTCCGGTTGAAAGATAGGGTATATTTAATTTTTTATTAAGCAGGTTTCCTTGTGTTGATTTACCTGCTCCTTGAATACCAAGTAAAATTAATTTCATAATTTATTTAGTCTGTAAAAATGAGTCATAATTTCTCATAACTAAATTCGCTTCAATAGCTCTAAATGTCTCGAGGAGAACGCTTACTACAATGAGAAGCCCAGTGCCTCCAATGGCTAGGGTTTGAATGCCTGTAGCTGAGCTGGCAAAGTTGGGCAGGATGGCAATAATGCCTAAAAAACTACCGCCAACGAGCGTAATTCTAGTAAGTATGTAATTAAGATAGCTCGATGTTGGATTACCCGGTCTGATACCCGGGATAAATCCGCCATATTTTTGTATCTCGCCGGCTATTTTTTTTGGATTGAAAACAATTGCCGTGTAGAAATAGGTAAAACCAAGGACAAGCAGGAAGTAAAAAATGTTATAAAACGCGCCGCTTGGCGAAAACCAAATGTTGATGTTTTGCGAAATGCTGCTTAAAATTTGATTGTTTGAGTTCTGCAAAAAATTAGCCAGCAATGCCGGGAGCAGGGCTATGGAAACCGCAAAGATGATCGGAATTACGCCTGCCTGATTTAACCTGAGCGGCAAATGAGTGGTTTGGCCTCCATAGGTTTTATTTCCGCGTACGCGTTTAGCATAAAAGACTGTAATTTGACGAGTTGCTTCGTTGACTACAATAATACTCGCGACAACGATGAGGGATAAGACTACAAGGATAAGAATATTGGATGCTGTTTCTGCTGTAGCTGTAGAAATTGTCTGTCCGATGATAACCGGAAGCCCACCCAGTATACCGGCTGTAATTAGAAGCGATATTCCATTACCTATCCCGCGTTCTGTAATCAGCTCCCCGAGCCAGACAAGAAATAATGTGCCCGCAGTCATGATCACTATAAATGATATAAACGCAAGAGGGGTAAGTCTGCCTATAATTCCTTGACTATTGAGCAGGGCATACATACCAACAGCCTGCAGCACTGCCAGAGGAATAGTCAAAATCCTCGTATACTGATTGATCTTCCGCCTGCCTGATTCACCTTCTTTTTGAAGTTCTTCAAGTTTGGGGAAAACCATGGTGAGTAATTGTATTATGATTGAGGCGTTGATGTATGGATTGAGACCAAGGCCTATAATTGAAAAGTTTGCCAGTGTGCCCCCAGAAAAAATATTAAGTAAACTCAGAAATTGATTGCTGTCAAATAAATTTCTGAGCGCTGACAAATTTACTCCGGATATGGGAATATGAGCGAAAACTCTAACTACAAAAAGTATGGCAAAAGTGAATAGAATTTTTTTTCGTATTTCCGGCGATTTGAAACTATTTTTTAGAACAACGAGAAAATTATTCATGAATTAAACTCGTTCAATTGAACCACCAGCTTTTTCAATTTTTTGGGCTGCGCCTTTGGAGATAGGCAGCTTAATGGTTAAAGCTTTTTTTATTTCCCCATCTCCTAATATTTTTACTCTAAATCCAGCTGCGTCATTGACATGAACTAAACGGCGTTTGGTAAGACTGTCGATATTCACAACTTCCCCGTCAGAAAAGATATTGAGGGCATTTAAATTGATACTTAATACTTTTCTCTGCAATGATTTATTTCTGCCTTTTCCACGAAGAAAGGGAAGCCTGCGGATTAATGGATTGGCGTCTCCGTCAAAATCCAGCGGGGAATTATGTTTTGCCAACTGACCTTTGGTTCCTCTGCCTGCTGTTTTACCACGGCCACTGCCATGTCCACGGCCGACTCTTTTTTTACTTCTGGCTGTAATTTTGGTTAAATCCGATAAATTCATAACTCTTTACGTACTCGTTCTCTTTGCACCAGATCGCTTAATCTCTTAAGCGCTTCCAGCGCGGCATACACATTACTGGCAGGATTGGTTGTGCCTATTACTTTGGACGAGATGTTTTGGATACCAGCGGCAGCAACAACGCTTCTCACCGCGCCTCCAGCGATAATACCGCTTCCGGGAGGCGCTGGCTTGAGCATAAGTTTAGCCGCGCCGACTTTGATATCTATTCTGAATGGGATTGTACCGCGGATAAGCGGTACTTCAATCAAGTGTTTTTTTGCCTGAATTACACTTTTCTTGATCGCATCTGAGACGGCTGGGGCCTTCCCTAAGCCCACGCCTACTTTTCCCTTCCTATCTCCGACTACGGCTAATGCTGAAAAACCGATCTTATTTCCTCCTTTAGTTTTTTTTGAAACGCGGCTTATTTGGACAATTTTTTCTTCGTATTCTGATTGAACTACGCTGGGTCTATTATTATTCATAACTTCTTTTTAAAATTGCAATCCTCCTTCCCTAGCGCCATCCGCAATTGCTTTGACTTTTCCATGGTAAGCAAATTTGCCCCTATCAAAGACGATGCTCTTAATCTTTTTGTCAAGAGCCAACTTAGCTATTGTTTTTCCTAATTCTTTCGCGTTTTCCTGCCGGCTGGCGCCTTTTTTGCCAAGGCTTTTTTCAGTAAGTCCAAAAAGTGTATTGCCCTGCTCGTCAATAACTTGCGCGTACATATATTTATTAGATCTGAATACGCTTAATCTTGGCCTATTTGAAACCATCTCGATTTTTTTTCTTATTCTTATTTCCCTTTTAATTATATTCATAATTTTACTTAGTTCCGGCTGCTTTGGCAGCTTTACCTGCTTTTCTTCTAATATGTTCGCCCGCGTATTTAATTCCTTTACCTTTGTATGGCTCCGGCGGTTTTATGGCGCGTATTTTTGCCGCAGTTTCGCCAACCAATACTTTATCTATTCCTGATATGACAACAGCATTTTCGATAACAGAGATTTTTATTCCCGGCTTGGGCTTGAATTTAACAGGATGGGCAAAGCCAAGCGACAGCACTAAGTCCGCCCCTTGCATT
>CAZJRC010000112.1:0-3295 GCA_964548495.1 uncultured Gammaproteobacteria bacterium
GTAGTTAAGCGTGATGTTTTATTTTTGATGCGGTTGTTTTATAATGAAATTTATGGAGGGCAAATTTGATGTTTTTTGTATAGGAAAAACGACAATTGATCAATTTTTGATAATCAATCAATCTACGATTAAATGCCACCTTGATCCTAAAACCAACTATCTGTCTTTCAAGCATGGAGAAAAGATTGACGTGGAAGAGTTTGCTCTTTGCGTAGGCGGAAACGCGACTAATGTGTCAATAGGCTTGTCACGACTGGGACTGTCGACAGGTCTTTGTTCGGAAATAGGAGATGATGAATTCGCTCTTAAAATAAGCAATACGCTCGGAATGGAGAACATAGACCGGTCATATATGGTTAAGACAGAAGGCGCGAGGAGTTCTTTTTCAGTCATCTTAAATTTTAAAGGGGAGCGGACAATTTTTATGCAAAGAATTCAGCGTGAACATAAGTTCCAATTTGCCGATATTGCTACGAAGTACATATTTTTGACAAGTCTTGAAAAGGAGTGGCAGGAGCCATATAGACAGGCATTGCGGTTGGTGAACAAGGGATGCGAACTCGTATTTAATCCGGGCACATTGCAATTGCGTGACGGGCACGCGCTTGTCGCTCAAATTTTGAAACATACAAATATTTTATTTGTAAATAAAGAAGAGGCGGAGGAGATAGTTTTGGGACATGAGAAGCGTAAGCGCAATAATGAAAGAAAATATATTCGTAGTTTGCTGGTTAAACTTCAGAAAATGGGTGTGAAGATAGCGGTTGTGACAAATGGCAGATACGGCTCGCACGCGATTGATGAGGGCGGGAATTTCTATCATGAAGGATTGTTTTCGGGGGAAATTGTGGAGCGGACAGGAGCGGGGGATGCGTACACAGCAGGTTTTTTGGCAGCCAGAGTTTATGGATTATCGATAGAGAGAGCGATGAAATGGGGTGCTGTGAATGCTGCATCAGTGGTTGGAAAGATTGGCGCTGTTGAGGGACTTTTGGACAAAGTGTCATTGGAAAAACGAGTTAAAGATGGAGTAATGAGCGCGGTGGTTGAAAAGGGTAATCTGATAACCTTTTTTGGGCAGGCGTTTGAAAAATTGGGATTAAAGTTTTAATTTAAATTCGCCAGTCTTTTGTTGGATGAATTTGTTTTCCTTTTAGAATGAGTTTTAAATGTAATTTCAAAATTTGATTATCCCACTGCAACTGATCATTTTTTAACTTTAATAGATCCGTATCATGTATTAATGAACTTAAACTCTCTTTTAAAATCTGAATATTTTTATTTTGTTCTTTAATGTCTTGCTGTATTTGAATTTGTTCTACTTTAAGTTGGTTAACGATTTCTGTCAGAGGATTAATAATTTTTTCAATCTGATTCAGTAATTGATCGTTATTCATGTAAAAGTAAGTGTAACATTATTATTTTTGGAGAGCAATATATAGTACTGCTTCAGTTTTGGTCGGTGAATTTGTCCTCCAGAGGCGGATCAATTATTAATGAAGTAAAAGGTGGAGAGGATTTGGTCAGTAATAGTTTTATATTTTTGTATATCTTCGCCAAAGCCAGTATAGGACTGACTAATACTGTATAAATTGTCGTTGTTTACCAGATAACTGATAGTAGCGCTGCCGAGACATTCGATGGAAAACTGATAAGCGGTAATACCCATACATATACACACTTGAGATTTCTGGTTTAATATCAGAAATTGAAGAACTATAATAAACTGATTTAATACCGTCAATTAGTTTTTGGGTAATTGGCGATATAAATGGATTGTCATCTGGACAGCTTTCTTTTTCCCTGATTATTGCATCTTCAACATATTGTTGCGAAATGTTAGAAGTATTTGAGTTAATTAGTACAACTCTAAATGTATAACCATCACCCAATTCAGTTTCAACTCTTCCGGAAGCAACTTGCGTTGGTCCCATAAACTGTATGCTAGCACTTTCGATACCGTAGGCTGGTTGTCCGGTATAAATATGAAGTATCGACCCTTTTGGAAATTTGAATACATAATTTTTATTCGTATAATCATTCCAATCGGCGGTTATCGCGGAGTCGGTGGCTGTATCAATTATGGCTAAAGTTGGGATTGGGTAGGGGGTTGGGGTAGGTGTTTTGGTGGGGGTGGTTAATAAATTTTGGGATGGGGAAGATTGGGACTTGTTCATGATCGCAGGGTAGGTGATGGTGAGTAAGATACCGCCAATGATGCCGAGAACAAATACAAAAAGATTGATCCATGCTGTTGATAACCCTGAGCGGGTTTGCGGTTTTGGGGAATCCGTGTGATTTAGAGGCGCGGAATGGGTGGATTGCGCGGGAGATGATGACTGAATAGGTTGATCGGGTACAGATTTTAGCGGAGGGACTTCGTTCATATAATCTATTATGAGAGTATGAAGCATAAGTTGTCAATAATTTTTTGCTAATTAATTGTAAAGTAGTATAGAATAGTAATAATGCTACGAAATATTGTTATTGCTTTTTCTATTCTAGTCTTCATACTGCTTAATTTAATAAGCGGTACATTGTTTTTTCTTATTAGAGATCAGTTATCATCAGCCGAGATCGCGGAGATTGAGATTATAGCTATATTTTCGCGGATTGGCAGTTTTGTATTAGTGCTTATTTTAGTTCTCACAGTTGTCGCTGTTTTATGCGGGTTGATTTTTGTTGAGAGTTTTAGGAAAGAATTGGAAGAGTTGAAAGAAAAGATAACGGGATTGGTAAGTGCCGCATTTGGGTCGCGGCTGAGTAAAATAACTCAGAATGAACTGGGGGAAGTGGCTGAGGCGGTAAATCAGGCTGTTGATAGACGAGAGCGAGAGATTGCGAAATATTCGATAATGGCTGAGGAAAAGGATAAGTATGTTGTGGAGGAGAAGAGACTTCTCGTGGATACGAATAAAAGAATTTATGAAGAACAAGCAAAGCTGGAATATGTGCTCGCGCGGATCAAGGATGGCATAGTATTGCTCAATAAAAGCAAACATATTGTTTTGTTGAATAAAGCAGCGGAGGAGTTGACAGGATATAAACAAAATGAGGCCGTAGGCAAGTCTATTGATAGTGTTGTCAAGTTTTTTGATGAAACACGGGAAATTATGCCGGATGAATATGTCTCTGAAAATAAAATGGGCATATCGAAAGACTCGGCTTATTCAAAAAAAAGAGCGCGGATTGAAACATCGCAGTCTACGCCAAAGCTTGTTGATTTAGTATGCGTGAGGTTGATGCTTATTCAAACACAAGATTTGGGATATATGATTGTGATGCATGATTTGAC
>CAZJRC010000113.1:0-3201 GCA_964548495.1 uncultured Gammaproteobacteria bacterium
GCCCCGTACTTGAGCATTAATTTCGCCATCAGTGCGTATCATTCTTTCGATTCTGGATAATGTACCAATTGAATAAAGATCCTCCGGAGTTGGCTCATTTAATCTGGCATTTTTCTGTAGCACGAAGCAGACTATTTTTTCATTGTGAAATGCCGCCTCCAACGCGCTCAGGCTTTTTGGGCGTCCGAAAGTCAACACTGAATCTGTACTTGGGAAAATGATTCCATCTCGAATAGGTATAACAGGGACAATTTTTTCCATAATACTTAAAGATATTAGCAATCTAACATATAGATTGCTAAATGTCAAGAAGTTAATTTAATTTGTTTATTAAATCATTATCTATCTAATAAGTCAACCACAATTTAGTTTTCCGAAAAACAAATAAAGGCGATTTCGGCAAGTATTTTTTCTTTATCTTCTTTTGAAAGATCCAGCGTATCAAGCAATAGCGGATTATCATGAATGTCGCGGCACATAACTATGTGGTTATTTAATAAAGCTGTTTTGTGAGTGTTAGTCAGTGATGTCAACATAGTTATAGGATGTAAGCGGGACTTTTCAATTAAATCCCTGAGACTCCCCTGCTCGGGAAAACTCCAACTTATAATTTTCATGCCTTTGCACTCCGCGTACGCAATGGCATCTGTGGTTGTTTTCGTATTAGTAATAAGCCAACCTTCATCGAGGGAATTTTTCTCTTTTACATCTTGAAACCTGGAGTGCGTATAAAGCACTACATGAACATCGGAACGTGTACCTGTACTATTATGGAATTTTGCTTCAATCATATTAGTTTTATTATCTTTCTTGGCTATAACATCAATTTCATGACTTATGCACTTACCCATAAGTATTTGTCTGACTTTGGTCTCGAAACCTAATGCCTGCAGGATTCTGGCTATAAAATCTTCAAAAGGGTATCCTGTAGGACCTAACATCATAATTGCTTCTTTCAAACCGTACTTTGCTTTACTATATGGATGTTCCGATTCGCCTAGAAATTCGAGTATGTGCTGATATATTTCTCTTGTGGGAATACCGTCGTATAATTTACTTTTTGCATGAAGCAATGCCCTGGCCGACAACGCCTGCGGGATTCTGGCTCTTTTGATCGAACTTATAACTTTTTCTTCATCGAAAGGCTCTTTGCGTCCATTGGCTTTTAGTACCTGCAGCATATTTTTTATTATAATATATTTTTTTTTCTAAATACAATAAAATTATTTTTTTCTATATCGATTACATAATTAGAGTTTTGTTTTAATTTTTCGACCATTTCTTTTTCAGTTTTTATTTTGTAAGGGTTGGTAAGGAGAAATATTACCATATCTGCTTCATCCATGCCTTGCGGCACGGTATAAATTCGCTCTCTGTGAGAGAGATGAGAGCCAATGTTGTTTGTGGCGGCAATGCTATAAGTTACAGGAATGGAAGACAAATAGTTTTCTATATGCTTCTTTTCAGATGGCGGTCTAAACATATCCAAATTTGCCCCCCTTGCTCCGGGAAGAGGCCCATACATATATGCGCCTATCAGAGAAACAGAAAGCAAATAAATAATTGAGAGAGTGTTCGATAATTTGAATTTTTTTCTTATTACACCAATACCGTATATCGCGGTTATGAATATGAATGGGGTGATGGCCGCGGTATACTGATAATAAATTTGATGAAGATGAGGATTGTTGCTGAGAAGATTTATCAATAAATCAGGAAGAGCAAAAAGTAAATTCAAAGGTGCTAATAGTGATAAGAAGCCTACGGGAAGAAACAGTTGGTTGAGATAAGTCAGTCTGCTCTGCTCGAAAAGAATGCCAAATATTTTTCGCGGCGAGAAAATAATAGAACTGATAATATTTCCGGGAGAATCGCCAAATTCGCTGTAGTATTTAAGAGCGAAATGACTGGATCCAAGCGCGTTGGGTATCGCGTGCCAGATCAGGAAATAAAATATCGCTGAAGAAGCTATAAAAATAGACAGACCAAGTGCTTTCTTTCTTTGAAATACAAAAATAAATATACCAAAAAGCGCGATGATTGCCCATATTTGTTCTTTGGTCAGGGCGGCGAAGAGCGCGAAGATTAGAAAATAGATATATTTTTTCTTTTTATAAAAATAAAAAGTTCCTAATAAAAAGAATGTCGCTAGCGCAACGGCATGGAAATCATAAATATTGACGCGCTGAACAGATGGATTTATAAGATACATAAACGAAAAAATTAACGCCAGATTTTTATTTTTTAAAATATCTTTGGCTATAGAAAAAACGAAAAACGCGCCCCCGGCGACTATTAATGTTTGTATCAAGAGCAATATTTTTGGGTTTGACCAGATAGAATAAAATGGAGCTAATAAGATGAGTATAAAATCCGCGTGAAACGCCAGTCTTGAAACTATATCTGTGCCGTTGGGATCGGTTAAGGTGAATATCCTACCCTGCGTTGTATTCCAAACTGTCTGCGCCATATTGCCCAAGTCAAATCTACCGGTATAGAAATTATCGTAGCGTAAGAAACTGACAATAGCGAAATAGGCTGTATAGATGATAGATAAACAGATAAGTATACTTTCTTGAGGGTGATTAGCAATAAATTTTTCTAACTGTCTGATTTTTTGTGAATTCATTTTTGTCCAAATTGTAGTTAGCAATATAAAAAACAGCTCAGAAAAAACCAGAATAATTCTTGTCAGAAGCGCGGCAAATCCAGCTTGACTGAGAGATAAAATTTTCGAGAGTCCAATTGTTAATATACCCTCTCTTACTCCCAATCCCGCGGGCATAATAAATGCTAAGAAGCCAAGAAGAAAACTAAGTGTAAAAAATCCAACAAATTGAAAAATCAGCCGGGGATCAAGGTATGTAATTGATAATATAGTGAAATAGTTAGCAAATCCAAAAAAAAGAAGCGCTAAAACACTTATAAAAATAAGAAAAACGATAGTTGATGGTGAATTTTTTGGAAGAACCGGGACTATAATTTTTTGAACTTTTGACGGGAGGCGGGTAATTAAACGCTTGCTGTAAATATAAATGAGAGCTAAACCAACGACTATTATTATGCTTAAATTTAACCAATGTCTAAACTAGCCTCCTATTATAAGAGGAGCCGATGATATATTACCATTTAGTTTACCCCAAGCTACAACTGATCTTAATTTTGAAAAAAAAATTAAGAAATTAGAAATTTACTATAAAT
>CAZJRC010000114.1:0-3156 GCA_964548495.1 uncultured Gammaproteobacteria bacterium
GTATGAATCGGCTATATCAATGCCGGATAAATCAATCCACTTATCAGGATATCCCAGCTTGAACGTAACATTTTCTAATTTTTGCATTGTAAGCGATTTGGTTTCTTCACTTAACCAGTCTAAGTTTTTGACTCTGTCAATGAGGGCTGATTGCACATCTTTTCCTATTTTGATGATCCTAGCTTTATCCTTTTTATTAAAATGACGTTCTACATATAGCGGGCTAAGTGCATGCCAGAGCGGGCTATTTTGCATATGTTCGACGGTTTGTTGCCAGAAAGGTTTGGTATCTTTCACTCCCTGAATTGTCTGCTTATGGAATCTAAAGTGTTCCTGAGCAAAATCAGCGCTTAGTGAATTGGCTGTTGAATCCAATAATGAAAATTTTAAATAATTTTTAATGTCCTTCGTGTCCGAGCTGCGCAATACTTTTTCGACTTTAGTTATGAATTGAGGCTGACAAATCACAAAATTTTTCATATCTGATAAACCCAGCCGTGTGAAATACAATTTCAAATCTAAATCAGGCATGGCTTTTTTGGCTTGTTCAAGATCGAATTTGTTATACATTTTTTCCATGTCTCTTAGATCTTTCGCGGGGTTGGAAGATTGAGCCAGCGCAGTTTCGATTTTCAATACCGATTCCGCGGCGGCTGCGGCTTGGTTTTCATCGTATCCGGAAAGAGTAAATAAATTAGTAGCATATTTTTTGTATTTTTCTCTGATTGTCCGCATTGATTTATCTTCGTTTAGATAATATTCCCTGTCCGGCATACCCAGCCCGTCTTGAAAAAGATACATTGTATTGATATTGGGGGTTTTGAGATCTTCGTTTACAAATGAGCTAAAAAAAGGATTTACACCGGAGGCATGAAGTGCGGCAATTGTCCGGATCGCGTCCTGGACGTCGTTGATCTGATCTATTTCAGATAGCATTTTATTCAGAGGCTGTATGCCATGTTTGTTTCTATGCTCCATATTTATACCGGAGACATAAAAATCTTTTATCAGCTGCATGTTGCTGCCTTTTTCGGGATTTTCGACAGTGAGGGCTTCATCAGAAATTGTTTTTAATTGCCGCAATGTAAGATCGTTTATTATTTTGAAATTATTCCATCTTGATTCAGTTGGGGGTAGAGAGGTATTCGCGAGCCATTCATGATTGACATGCAGATAAAAGTTTTCCCGTGCGGAGGGTCTGTTTTCTTTTGGCTCCGACTCTCTGCGATTTGTTTCTAAGCGATGTATCATGAAGTCAATAGGCGGGCTTGATATACTGGTATTGATTTTTTGGATGGATGTGTTAAAGTAGATTTTGTAGATGAATAATAAAATATTAATTGTAATAGTTGTTGTGTTGGTAATTGGCGCGGTATTTGTAATGGGAGCAAATTTGATTAAACCTTCTCCAAGTGATTTGAAGAGCGTGATTTCTCAGCCAACTTCTTCATCGGTCATAACTCAGGCCGTTGCTAATCAAGATCAAGAGGTTAAAGAGTTTGTTGTGACGGGTTCGTCTTTCAAGTTCGCGCCTTCAGAAATTCAAATAAAGAGAGGTGACACTGTCAGGATAATCTTCAAAAATGCGGCAGGGTTTCATGATTTTACCATAGATGAATTGAATGCCAAAACTAAACAAATTAAATCAGGCGATACGGATACGATTGAGTTTGTTGCCGAAAAAACAGGAACTTATGAATATTACTGTTCTGTGGGCAATCATAGACAAATGGGCATGGTAGGAAACCTCGTAGTTGAATAAATCACACATCCTCTTTTAATTACTCTCTTGGTTCCGGGGGTAAGAATTCTTCTCCCTGGTTGTCGGGTTTTTGGGGGTATTCATTGGGGCGGAGCCAATAGATATATTCGCAGCCGGTTGGCTTTTTGGTGTTTTTATCCCATCCGGCGGTACTACATTTTTTCATTTTTTTTCCGGCGTTGGTGGTGAAAAGTATGAGTTTGTTACCACAGTCAGGACAATCTTCATCAAGAGATTCTGTCGTACCGTTTAACCATTGGATGTAGTCGCAACCTGTGGCTTTTTTCGTTTTCGCGTCCCAGCCTCCCGTGGAGCATTTCTTCATCTTTTTTCCGAAACGGGTGACGGCGAATACCAGTTGGGAGCCGCATTTTGGGCATTTCTCGTCAAGTTTTTGCGGTTCTATAGCGAACCACTTTATGTAATCACAGCCAATATTTTTTTTGGTTTGCGGATCCCATGATCCTGTTGAGCAGCGCTGGAGTTTGCGTCCTTTTTTGGTGATTGTTACCTTGCTAAGCGGGTTACCGCATGTGGGGCATATACCATCTGGAGTTGTTTGTTTATCTGTTTTCGGCATGAGATTTATGGGTAACGCATTTTACTGGTTGTCAACTGTCTGTTCAACTTCATCTTTGGAGACTGGTTTGATTAGTTGCATAAGCTCAACTAAGCCGTATGCTGCTAAGGCATACACAATGGCCGCAATGACAGTAGACCATTCAAAAAAATTCCCTTGAGGAGTTGTTGTAACTCCCAAAATGCCGCTAAATGGAAGAACCAATGGGTTTGAAAGAGAATATATTAAGCTGGTGAATCCACTGAAAGGATTTGCGCCTAAAGCCTTGAGTGTCATTCGAAATGCCAAAAGAAATTCAATAATGCCCAGAATATACCAAATAATCTGGTACGTGCGAAAGATAAACTTCTTTTTTTGAAACGCTTTTTGGGGATGTTCAGTTTCTATTGGCGGCGTCATTAGCTTGGTAGTTTTCACAACTTGGGTTGGAGTTGCTTTAGATATTGTTGTTATTTCCTGGGTTTCTATGTTTTCTGCCATATAGTTATTTAATAATACTATATTTAAAGATTTGGAGTCAATAACTATATTTTAGTTTTGTTCTGCTTCTTGATATAATCACAGTTATGAACTTATCTGTCGGGATTGTTGGGTTACCGAATGTAGGCAAGAGTACGTTGTTTAACGCGCTTTTGAAAAAGCAACAAGCTTTGGTGGCGAATTATCCTTTTGCCACCATCGAGCCGAATGTCGGGGTGGTGGGCGTGCCGGATACTCGTCTGCAGAAATTGGCGGAGATTACAGCTAGAGAGATTGCTTCGCCTGCTGAAGCAGGTCTCGCAATGACAGAGTTAAGATTGCCACCGATTAAGCA
>CAZJRC010000115.1:0-3093 GCA_964548495.1 uncultured Gammaproteobacteria bacterium
GAATGACAATTTTCTAGCAGAAGTGTGAGTTCATTCCTGCGAAACTCGTGAATGATTAAGCTTTTCAGTTGTGCTAAACTAAAAAGGTGAAGATTTTAATAATAGAATCAAAAAAGAAAAAGGAGATAGTAGATATTACCGAGACGATAAATGAGGAAATCAGCAAGCAGAAAATCATAAGAGGCACGTGTATGTTGTTTGTTAAGCATACGACTGCTTGCCTGACTACCGCGGATTTGGATCCTGGTACCGATCTGGATATGCTGGACGCGTTTGAAGCAATTATCCCCAAGCTAAAATATCGGCATCCGCATGATCCATCTCACGCGCCAGATCATATTTTATCATCAATCATCGGGACATCATTGGCGCTGCCTATAGCTGATGGCGTATTGGATCTTGGTACTTGGCAGAGAGTTGTAATGGTCGAGTTAAACGGACCAAGAGAAAGAGAGGTAGTATTATGGCTGTCACAGTAGTCATAGGCAGTCAGTGGGGGGATGAAGGCAAAGGGAAAATAATTGATTTTTTGGCTAAAAAAGCTAATTATATAGTCAGATCTCATGGCGGGAATAACGCGGGACATACGGTCATAAACAAATATGGCCGCTTTGCCTTGCATCTCATTCCAACCGGCATTTTTTATAAACGGGCTAAAGTTTGTATCAGCAATGGCGTAGTACTTGATTTGGAAGTACTAGTTGGGGAAGTAGAGATGTTAAAAAAAGCAGGATTTGATCTCGAGGGTAGACTTTTAATTTCTCCGCGCTGTCATATTATCCTTCCATATCATAAGGCACTCGATAAATTATATGAAGAGGCAAAAGGAAAAGGTATGGTTGGCACAACCGGCAGAGGGATAGGGCCGGTATACGCTGATAAAGTCAGCTATAATGGTATAAGACTTTATGATTTACTGGATCCACAAAAATTTAAAAGAAAATTTGAAGCGCAACTAATAATCAAAAATAAAATCATAAAAGTTTTGGGTGGTATTGAAATTGATAAAAAAATATCTGAAAATTTGCTAGAACTTATGGCAAAGCTACAAACTTATATAAAAGAACCATATCCCCTATTAGCCAGGGCAGTAGAGCAGAACAAGTCTATCCTTTTTGAAGGAGCGCATGGAGTTTTCTTGGATAATGATTGGGGAACATACCCTTTTGTTACAGCTTCTACAGTGTTGCCTGGAGGCATAAATGGCGCGAGCGGAATACCTGCTAAATTGATAAACAGAGTTGTGGGAGTTGTGAAAGCGTATAGCACTAGAGTGGGGGCAGGGCCATTCCCGACTGAGTTAACTATCTCGCAAGGCGATGTCTTGAGGAAAGCAGGGTCTGAGTTTGGGACAACTACCGGCAGACCAAGGCGGTGCGGTTGGTTTGACGCGGAGATGATACGCTTCGCGGTGAAGATAAATGGAATTACCGAGATCGCGCTTACGAAACTTGATATATTGGATAATTTTAATGAGATAAAAATTTGTACACATTATGAATTAAGCGGTAAGCGGGTGAATTATTATGATGGAGACGCTGATTTCCTTTCTTTGGTAACACCAGTTTATAAAATAATGCGCGGCTGGACGCAATCAATAAAAGGCATCAAGCATTATGAGGATTTGCCGTTAAATGCTAAACGCTATATAAAGGAGATTGAAAAACTGACAGGGGCGCGAGTTGGTTATATTTCTACTGGTCCGCGGCGAGAAGAGATAATAACAAGATAAATTCAAGAAACAGATACTGCTTTTACTATGGCAGGTACGATGCGTTTGTCGAAAATAGAAACGATGAATTAGCGGGGTGTAGGTTTTTTAATGAGGGATGCAATAGCGCGGGCGGCGTTAATTTTTATCTCATCAGTAAGCCGGGTTTTTCTGTTAATCAGAAGACCTTTGAATAATCCTGGGAATACCAGAGCATTATTTACCTGATTTGGATAATCGCTTCGGCCGGTTGCTATCACTTCCACTCCCCATTTTTTGGCAGCTTCAGGCGTAACTTCAGGATCAGGATTGGCAAGAGCATATATGATAGAATTTTTATTCAGAGACCGTACTATTTGCTCTGTAAATAAATTTTTGGTTGACAGTCCAATTAAAATATCGGATTCTCTTGCAGCGTCTGAAAGAGTACCAGTTATACCATCAGGATTTGTAGTCAAGGCAAGTTCTTTTTTGTAACCTGATAAATCTTGTCGGTTAATGTTGATTATTCCTTGACTATCAACGGCGATGATATTTTTGGCTCCCGCACGCAGTAATAATTTGATAGTCGCTGTACCTGCGGCCCCACTGCCCACTATGGTAATTTTTACCCGAGCGAGTTGTTTGTTAACTAACTTGAGAGCGTTGAAAAGTGAGGCAAGTATGACTATAGCCGCGGCGTGCTGATCGTCGTGTACTACCGGAATACCAAGATCAGACAGCCGATTTTCGATTTCAAAACAGCGCGGGGCGCTGATATCTTCCAGCACAATTGCTCCAAAAACAGGCGCGATTCTGCGGATTGTCGTTATGACTTCTTCCGCATCTTGTGTTTTGAGGCAGATTGGGAAAGCGTTGATTCCTGCAAATTCTTTGAAGATCGCGCATTTGCCTTCCATCACAGGCAAAGCAGCTTCGGGGCCTACATTGCCAAGGCCTAAAACAGCAGAGCCGTCCGTTACTACAGCTACAGTGTTATTTTTTATAGTTAGATCATATACTGCTTTTTTTTTTTTTTTTATTTGTTTTACTGCTTGCGCAACTCCGGGATTATAAGCTAGAGAAAGGGTTTTTTTGGAACGCAGTGGAATTTTGGAGACGATTTCAAGTTTTCCGCGCAGGCGTTTGTGCAGAGCCAGGGCATTATTTTCCATTTCTTTATCATATGAAACTAAAAAGATTTGTCAAGGTAGCGATAATGTTGCCAAAAAGTTGCTAAATTAACAGGAAATTATTGTATTATTAATTTCAGCGCGTTTAAGTCGTAAAGAAGAACCTCTTTTGCTTTTGGGTCAACGAATATTTCCGGAATTTTATTGATAGAGATATGAAAACATCCTTCTCCATCAGTAAACCCAACAATCCATGAAGCATCTAGTCTT
>CAZJRC010000116.1:0-2907 GCA_964548495.1 uncultured Gammaproteobacteria bacterium
TTTAGAGTTATCAAATAAAATTGGAACGATTACTGTTTGGATTGGCGCAACCTTTGGTGGCAATACTAAACCTTTGTCATCAGAATGCATCAAAATCATTATACCAATAGAACGAGTGGTTATACCCCAAGAATTCTGCCAGGCATACTGTTTCTTCTGCTGTTGATTAAGAAAATTAATATGGTTAAGACGATCACAAATCTTATTATCAATGTTCCCAATTGACTCAAGCCTTTTTGAAATTCCGTGATGGGCTTTACAAATGTGGCGCTTTTGGCGATTTTGCCGAACTGTGTTTCTTTTCCTATCTGGATCACAACGGCTTTTGCTGATCCGCCTTCAACGCTAGTTCCCATAAAACCGGTATTCGCTGTGTTTATGTTGCTTGTTTTAAATACCGTTTCTGATTCGCCAGTTAATACTGATTCATTTACTTCTATACCGTTTGTTTCCAGAAAACGTACGTCAGAGGGGATAATGCTTCCTTGGGACAAAAAAACAATATCACCGATTGTTAAGCGGCTGGCGGGTACGTCTTGTTTTTCACCGTTGCGTAAAACGTAGGCCATTGGTGCTATTTTCTTAAGCAGGCCCTCAACTGTTTTTTCCGCTGAATATTCATTCCAAAATCCAAGAATTATACTGATCAAAATAATGACAAGAATATAAAAAGAACTTGTCCGATCTCCTAAAGAAAAGGAGATTAAAGTCGCGATAGCCAGAATCAGGAGAAGCGGATTGCCGGCAATTTGGCGCCATAAGAGCTGTAATACCGTAAACTTATTAGCGCTCAACAGGTTTAGACCGAATTGTTTTTGTCTATCTATAATTTGACTTTCAGTCAGACCTGAGTCACCGTTTGTCTGCAGCGCATCAAGCACTTCGCTAGAATCTAAATCAGAGTAATTTTCACGAAGAATAATTTTCGCAGGCATATTTATTGTTATATATTAGCAGAGGGCTATTTTATATTTCTCGAAATTCTTCTTAACCAAATAACGGTATTTTCGTCCAATTATACCGCGCCGGAAGGCAGAAGTAATAATTTTTGCCCTCAGAATCATCCGCCCGTCTACTTTGATATCTTCAATGCCATAAATGCTGGAATCGGAGAAAACTGAATCTGACATCCCCTTTTCTTTCAAGAGGGTGTCTAATGCTTCCCGCATTGCTTTCATGGTCAAATCAATATCTTGATCGGCTTTTACAGGTAAATCAATATTCATATATGACCTATGGCGGGAAAAATTAATAATCTTTTTTACTTGTCCGTTGGGGATGATATATAATTCCCCGCTATCACCACGGATATTGATAGATCTGAATCCTAATTTTTCGATCTTTCCTTCCGCGTCATCAATTTTTATTAAGTCTCCCGCAGCAATTGAATCCTGCGTAAGCAAAAATACACCGTTAATCAAATCCTCAATTAAGGCTCTGGCTCCTATTCCCGCTATGATGCCGATAATTCCGGCTGATGCCAAAAGCGGAGTAATATCAATTTTCAATTGAATAGATACTATATACAGGGCAATCGTGTATATAGCGATGGTTAAGCTTTTATGCAATATAGTTATATAAGCGCGGGTTTGTCTGCTGTCAAAACTTTTCGGCACTTTTATAAATATACGTAAAATATTGTCGCTGATAATAGCGATAACTATTGTCAGTAATATATAAAACAGTGTTATCGTCATTTCCTGAGAGATGAAAAGAGAAATATTTGGCATACTTTAAGCATAAAGTCGCGGTCTTACTCTGTCAAGAACACAAAAAAAGAACACAAAAAAATACCGCGCTTGACATGTATGACGTTTTTGAGTATATTTGACATACTATGCAACAAGTAACTGTAGGAACAAAATATCAGATTGTAATTCCAAAAGACGTACGAAAAAAGCTAAAATTTCTCAAGCCCGGAGATATAGTGGATATACGGGCGATTGATAATCATAGTCTTACTATAAAAACAGATCCCCGAGCTTGGATTAAAAGAACCTCTGGCATGATGACGGATGCCTGGAAAAATATAGATCCTATAAAAGAACTTGGAAAAATGAGAGGCGAATGGGAAGAAAGATTATCAGAGCTTGAAAAAAATGTTAAATAATTATAAGCATATAAGTTTTGATACAAACATTTTTATTTATTATTTTGACAAGCACTCAAGATTTCACAAAATAGCTGAGTACATATTTATTCAGGCCATAGAAAAACAGATAAAAATTTCAACAAGCATCCTTACTTTAACAGAATTATTGTCTCTCAAAACTAATGAGGCGAACATCAAAAAACTAGATGAGAGCTTCTTGCAGATTCCAAACCTAACTGTAATTGAAGTTGATCACGATATCGCGAAGCTCGCTGCCAAAATAAGAAGAGGGTATAAATTTCTATTACCCGATTCCATCCAACTGGCTACCGCTCTTGTGAAAAAAGCGGATGTATTTATAACCAACGACGCGAGATTGCAAAAATTCAAAGAGCTAGAGGTGGTTTTATTAAAAAAGTTTTAGGCATTTAACTTCACTCGCAGGAAACATTGCTCCTCTTGACAAATGCAACTATATAGCATATACTAATGCGAGTTAATTGCGTTTATGCTATTTTATGAATTAAGATGACAACCGCGAAAATAAAACATGATTGCAAATTAGAATTAAATGATTTTGATCTGCGGGCTACTCCCGCGCGTCTTGCCGTGATGAAATTACTCGAAAGCGCTACAGCTCCTGTTGATGTCAATACAGTAATAGAATATCTGGATAAAGAAAAAATCGCGACAGACAGCGCGACTGTATTTCGCATTATGAATATGTTCACCGACAAAGGAATTACCAGACAGATATCATTTAACGAGGGAAAATTCCGCTATGAACTCGCAAGGGGGCAAGACCATCATCATCT
>CAZJRC010000117.1:0-2875 GCA_964548495.1 uncultured Gammaproteobacteria bacterium
GATATTAAAATTCCGATTGAGGATATAGAATTCGAAGCCTTCCGCAGCGGCGGACATGGCGGTCAAAATGTAAATAAAGTCTCAACAGCAGTGCGGCTCAAGCACAAACCGACCGGCATCATAGTTACCGCTCAAACCCAGAGATATCAGGCTCAAAACCGCGAATATGCTATGAAAATTCTGCGCGCTAAACTCTGGATGTTGCGGGAAGAAGAAAGGAAAAAACAGGAAACGAGTTTGAAAGGCGCCTACAAAACTCCGGGTTGGGGCAATCAAATACGTTCATATGTTCTTCACCCTTATCATATGGTGAAAGATCTGCGAACTAATTATGAAACCTCCAATACCGCCTCTATCCTGGACGGTGAAATAGACGGCTTCATCGAGGAAGAAATTAGAGCGCTATAGAGATTTTTTGTGTGTAGATAAACCCGCAACCTTTTTTAATGGAGCAATATTGTTGGCTCGCGGGTAAAGGACAACAAAGTAAGTTAGTTTTTTTGTTGTATTGGCGAGTGTATTATTTTTTGTATCCACAACCGTTGTATTGCTGTTTAACATCTTCCATTTGCGAGAAGGCAGATCATAATAACCAATTTTTAACGCTTTAGGAGATTTGCCATAAAGCCTATTGGGATCGTAGGACACAATTACTGTAACAGGTTTTTCAAAAACAGGAATGGGATACCCATTAAACGCAGAAAGAGCTTGAAAATTATATATCTCACCCGTGGTGTTGAATCCCTGCGACCAGGGAAACGCGATTTTTTCTGAAACTAGATCTTTTGAAATCTTCTTGGTTATGGATAAATAAATATCGTGAACCGTACTGTCCTTATTCACGATAACTTTTTGCTTGTCAGCCGCGCCTATCCCGCTGATGATAGAGCCGCCTCCTGTTCTATTGGGGCCTGCTTGTATGCAATATTTCCATCCGCTTCTGCAATTACTGTCTTGGGATGATCCGGAGGAAGTGACGGTAGTGTTTTCTACCGCGGTAAATGCAGTGAAATGGGCAGCGTTAAATGTCAATGTGCCGGCGGCTTTGTCATAAGTCAAAGAAGAAGCAATTCCGCTAGTATCATCAAGTCCGTCTATCAAAATTTTCGGGTTATTTAATGTTATTCCATACATAGTGATTACCGCTCCGGCATTTTTCAAATCCAATACAGCTTTAGCATCTAAGTTAAGAGATCCATTTGAGCCAACCATTTTACTGGCAATACTTCTCATGAAACGCTGGACAGTAGGATCAAGCATATTTACGGCTCTGGAAAACGTTACTTTCACAACACCGGTTTGATGCATGGTGAAATTGGAAATAGCGCGGAAATCAGAAACAGCACCGAAATTAGTCGTGTCGCTCCCGGAAAAGAATGTCCGGATATCCAAATTCACCGGCCCTGGACTCAGGCATTGTCGTGTTGTTGATCCGCTCCGGGTAGCTGATACAATAGGCATACCTCCGCCCATACTGGTGTTGGTAATAGTGTATGTTGCCTTGAATTTACCTGCGCCCTGCGAAGTAGCTGTAACTACATTAGTTCCTACAGAATTTCCTTCCAATATTGAATAATCAACTGTCACAGTATTTGAGGCGCTGTCTGTGATTATAATGACATTAGCACTATTACCTTGAAAAAGAAAACTTCCCTTCGCTTCATCTTCATAATACGCGCGCATGATGACAGGCGTACCGCTGTCTGTGCATATAGATGGCGTGGATGAAAGTTCCTGTAAATCCGAGTCAGCACCGCTTGGGACTTGATATCTGAAATATAAATTTCCCAAATCAAGAGTTGTATCATCTGTTACTACAACGCTGGTAATCGTCAATGTATCAGCATATTGCACAGTGGATGGTGGAGTAATAGCCAATGTCCACGTACCGGCATCAAGAGATTGAGAGATTGCGCCAGAACTGTTTGCCGTACCGGTCACTGTGGTTGATCCTGATTTGCTGAATGAATAGGTTGCTGATGCGCCGGCTTCTCCTTTGGGACCGAGAATTGTAGCTGTTATTGTACCTGCAGCGAATACTTTAGAAACAAAACTATGCGAAAGCAAGCAAAACACTAAAAAAAATAATGGCAGAAAGAAAATTTTTTTCACACTATTATGTCTTTTATTAGTATTGACTTTTTATAGCGAAAATGTCAATAGATCGAATTTATTTTGAGATAGGAATTAAGTCAGCGCAAAAATATATGAATTTTGGATTGAACTAAATTCGCGCTTGCTTGAAGTTGAGTCTTCATCTGTACTTGATATATTTTATATCCAACATCGTAAATAATTGTCGGCGAGGTCAAATAAGCAGAAGCATTGCCATTCGTGGTAATCTCTGAGTACCACACAGGATGTTTGTCCGTTACATTATATAGTCTGACAGCAACCCATTCATTCGCGGTAGGTATATATACGGATGCTTCAAAACGGATTTCTTTGATATTTTGGTACTGACCAAAATCAATCCCAGTCTGAACTCCGGGTACATCAGCCCAGTCGCTTGTCTGATTTGTTCCTGATCCCAAAGGAATGAAATAATCTTTTACCCTATTTTCTATTTGCGCAAAAGACACTGGAGTAATTGGCGCGTTTGTTGGGACAGGAGTTTGACTTATACAATTTACACATTCAGCAGTAAGAGTAGTTGGCGCAGAAGATTTTGACGTGGTAGAAGTCTGATCGGATTTAATAACAGAAGGCTGAAGAGATGGCTGATGATTAAATATATAAATATTGAGGTAGATTATATTTGCTATGAGCATGACAATAATTAATCCCTCAATACTGAAAATAAAAGAAACAATACGCTCGTCTTTTTTGAGTTTAGTCCATAACAATCTATCTTTTACCTCATTAAACATATTAC
>CAZJRC010000118.1:0-1333 GCA_964548495.1 uncultured Gammaproteobacteria bacterium
TTGTTGACGGTAGTGTTACTGCCTCGGTCAGCATAATAGTACCCAAAAATATAAGCGGCCCTGAAGCAACCATTTGCGTGAAAAAATCCATACTAATAGTCTTAGACAAAAATCCGAAAACAACTGCTCCGACAAAACTCGCCGCTACAAACGAAAAAAGCATGCTGAATTTGCGTATTTTCCACACAATCAAAAGTCCAACGATAATCACTGCCGGCAGCATTACCGGATCACCAATCCACCATAAAGCAGCAGTGTTTGGGTTAAAGCTAAGTACTAATGCCGCGTACCCTGCGGGATTGAAAATATGCTGTCTTTTTATTGCCAATACATACTTTGATGCCATAGCTATAACTCCGGCAAAAATAAGTGTTCGTGCTTCAGATAATGTCAGAACTGGCATAAATAAACAGTAAAGTATAAGAGCTGTGATCGCCCAGGATTCAACATTGATTGTCGCCTTAAATACTTTTGAAAATAGTCTATTAGCTGTATAACAAACTACTAATAACAATATTGCTGAAGCGGTCAGCTCTAAACCGCTAAAAGGAAGAACTCCTGAAAAACCGAAAACTATAGAATATAACACTATTACGATTAACCCGTAAAGTATCAATCTATACATCGTAATTGAGTTAATAATGTTGTTTATAAACCGGATCATACCAATGTATGCTATACATAGTATAATAACCATAAATGCACAAAACAAATAACAAAATAGAATTATTGTATTTAGGCCGGAAATATCCGCTTCAAGTACAGCTGAAACAAGAAGCTATCATCGAATTTACTGATAAATTTTATATTGCGCATTCAGGATTTAAAAATTTAGAGCGCTATCTAACCAGTTGGTACAAACTTGAAGCACGCAAATTAATCCAGATTAGATTAAATTATTTCGCGTCAAATTCAGGACTTACCTACAATACAATGAGTATCGCAGACACGCGGTCTCGCTGGGGATCATGTAATAAAAAGGGGGATTTGCGTTTTAATTGGCGCCTTATCATGTCTCCTCAGCCGGTCATAGATTATGTTATATCTCATGAACTTGCCCATCTGACAGAAATGAATCACTCCAGACAATTTTGGGAAAAAGTCCGCAAAATGTTCCCGCTCTATAGACAATATCGCACTTGGTTAAAAAGAAACGGTGAGGCGTTAAAATTTAATGTTTAAAAATTTCGTTAACTTTCTCAACTAACTGTACCGGAGTATAATCAGATTTAGTAAGCACAAAATCTAATCTATGAACGAATCAACTTACGAAAAAGGTAACCAGGAGCCTCTAGCGAAAGAAAAAAAATCAGGCTCAACTCTCGCAAGTCTG
>CAZJRC010000118.1:1384-1735 GCA_964548495.1 uncultured Gammaproteobacteria bacterium
ACCTGGAAACCACATAACAGACTCAAAAAAAGCATACGAGATGCATCTTAAATTTAAAAACGGAGATCCTGACGCGCATCCATGGAATATAAATCCCGAACTTGTTTCAAGACTTGCTCAATATTCGCCTCAAATACTTACAATAGACGGCCTAGATCCAACGCGATCCTGGACAATCCTGGATAAACAATGGATTTGGTATTGTTCTCCTGCCCGCCCTAAAAAAATCAATCTACTTGGATTTTACGCGGTTTCGGGAGACACTGGAGCATACAATGAACTAACCTCAAGTTTCAGCCCGGAAAAAATTTTCCCCAATTCTGATTCTGAAGAATATAATTATTTAAATAA
>CAZJRC010000118.1:1745-2874 GCA_964548495.1 uncultured Gammaproteobacteria bacterium
TCGGAAGTAAAGAATTTTTTCTTTTTAGAGTCTACATTTGCTTCGAAGATTTTCGCTTTAGACCACTTATCCTCCCATTTTTTCTCAATGGATTGAAAGTTCATTAATAACACTTTAGAAATGATTTAAATAAACTCTATCATGATGATAAAAATAACAATTCGTATCATAATCATAATGTAAGGCTAAGAACTCTCGGTATTGCTGGATTGCTTGGCTCAGTAATACTAGGCGCGAATGAATATTTTAATAAACAAGAACCGCCAGATCTGCTTACGCGAACTATGAGTAGAAGAATTTTTCTAAAAGGCTTGGCGGCGGCGTTATTTACTACAAGTATTATTAACTTTATCAATCATGAAATTAATACATCTGCTTCTAAATCAGCTCATTCGGATACCGAACAGCAAAAAGAATTTTGGCAAACCCTTATTTCCTATGCTGAAGACATCCCTACCAATGTTTGGCTGGATGGAAGAACAGCTCTGATGATTGCCAAACACGAAGACGCTATGAACTTCCTCCGCCGATCAAAATATCTCACTGATTCCGCCAGAGGAGCAATTATCAATGGACATGGTCATGCTCACAAAGCAAACTTATCCAGAGACAAAACGATTGTTTCTTATGCTGGCAAAGTAAATTCTATTATCAATGATTTTATTTCAAATCATTATAATTTCTCCTCTGAGAGGCAAAAAATACTAAGCAATCAATTATTGGATTTTTTCGCTCAACTTGATATTAATCACGTTTCAGACCCCGGCATGCCTGATGAATCAAAACCAAATAGTCAAAAACTGGCTGACTATATCGAAGCCAATATAATTCGCGTTTCAACCTTCAAAAGCCCTCAAGTTATGAAAGCCATTGAGCCCCTCCGTCCATAAAATTAAAAATTGCGTAATTTTCTATTTTTGCTATAATCTATAGTTGTGCATTCAACTCCTGAAGTGGATTTTGAATTGCCGCCTGAAAAAAAAGGGGGTGCTTCTATATCCCTAGGAATACTTCAAGGCGCAGCAGCCGCCATAACCCCTGAAGTCATACGGCTCAAGCTTGCTCATGAAAAACTGTCATTACCGACTGATCCCAGAAATATATTCGAGCCGGGAGAACATTTAAAAGG
>CAZJRC010000119.1:0-2815 GCA_964548495.1 uncultured Gammaproteobacteria bacterium
GAGTAAATTATATAAATTAGAACTTAAACGTGTACTTACTAATTGTTCGCCGGCAATTGATTTTTGCTTATTAGCTGAGGGAAAAATTGAAGCAATAATAAATAATAACAGTGAGTTATATGATTATTCAGCCGGAAAAATTATTGCAAGGGAAGCTGGGGCACTGATTACTGATTTTAAAGGCAATCAAAGGTGTAGTGATGATATTAACACATTTATAGTAAGTAATGATTCTGGCATTCATAAACAACTTTTGAAAATATTAAATACATAAATTATTCTTAAGATAAAGCATATTGTTTTTGACTTTGGAGGGGTTATTCTGGACTTGGACGCGAGGGAATTAATTATTTTTAAATGACCGAATTGTCGTAGACGAATGTATTACTGCTGATTTTAATCATCATGGAACCAATCCAAGCGTTGATTCTATGGTAAAAGAAAATGGTACCGTAGAGATACAGGCTTTAGATGCAATTGATTTAGCAAAGTTTTTGCATGGTGAAGACTGGGAGAAAACAATTTCTATACGGACAAATGATAAATATATTCGTCCGAATCTCCATGGCGTTTCTTATGGATAATTAAAAGAAACTCTCTCTGGTGTTATGTTTCCCATCGCCGGACAAAAAGAAGGCGTAATAATATCACAATCCATGAGGTCAAAATTTGGCCGCGGGAAATTTGGTTATATTATTTTTGGAGACGGACAAGACAGGACAAAAGAAATTGAAGAAAAACTTGAGTACGCAATAGATAAAACTTAATATATCCACAATATTAACTAAGAAAAATTAATTCTTCCATGAGCAATTTTATATATGTCTAGCTAAGTCCTGAAATTTTATATGCTTTGGCCTTACTTTATGCTTCTTGGCTATCTGGTCTACAATGAGGTTTATACGGCGTAAAAGAGCTTTAACACGGAGTTTTGCCTCGTCATCTTGCTTGTCACGCGAGATATTGGTTTAAGCATGGAGATCGTCAGCAAAAAAGAGACATTATGGTCGCTCTCGGTTCGAACATGAACTTATTTAATAAAATCGTGCGTGTTGATTTGGAAAAACCGCTTTTTAGAATTGAAGAGACTAAAAAAGTTGTGGCGGAAATAGCGCCGGGGTTCGAACCTACAAAAAAGGGCTTGAATGAAGCCCAAATGGAGTATTTTTTCTCTAAAAATCCGACCGTGCTCCCCCGCGAGGACTCGAACCTCGAACCTTGAAGTTAACAGCTTCCTGCTCTACCATTGAGCTACAGGGGAATGATGTTAATTAATAAGGGATATTTTAGCATTAAAGGATTTGTAAATCTACCCCTGAGGTGTATAGAAAACGTGTTCGAAACAGGATGATATGAAAGATCATTTACCTAGGAGCGGCTAGGCCGGTAAATTCAGCTTTGATTTGCTGGGTATCTCCAACTTTCAGCTGGGGAATATTGCCTTCGATGGCAGTAATTTTTTGATCCAATTGTAAATATCCATTAGCTTTGCCTGTAATATCAATTTGTCCTGTAATGCTACCAGAATATTCCGCTGTGACAGAACCGCTTAATTTACCAGTATTGATTTTTTGCGTAGCTGTGGTGGATAAAGGAGCGCTAAACTGGCCAATTAAACTATCGACATGGCCTGAAACATTGAAGCTGATAGTATTGCCCTGATTTGTTATGAAAAATATTCCAGAAATAGCCTCATTGTCATAATAGACGGTTAATTCTTTTTGTGAAGCATCTGGAAAATTAGTCAGATTGAATTTCAAATCAGTTCCCCAGTCCTTTTCTTTGCGGCATTATCAGCCTCCTCAGAAGTGACGAACTCGTCTTTCTTTTCAGGCGTATTTGAATAATCGAAGTTTTTTTTGAATTTGGCATCAAAAAATTGCTTCATCCGCTGTCCTAAATCTTTTTCAGAACCACTGCTGGTCATTTCGAATAAACCAACCCCAAATCCGGCCAGCGCGATGAAAAGTATTAGTATTAAAAGGATGGGGAAAACACCCTTTTGATTGTTAGCATTGAACAGCATACTAAATTAGTATAGTTGTGAAGTTTTTAAATATCAATACCGCGAAATAAATTTAAAATGGATTTTTTGAGGATAGCGTATTTTTGAAGAAAGGTCATAGCTATTTATAATCTGGCGCGTTGGGAGATTTCCGCTTCGATGACTTCGGAGTCACGGCCGTATTTGAGACGGGATAGCTCTTTGACAAGCTGGGCTACGCGGGGATTGTGCAATTCCTGCTCTCGCTTCATATCTTTGGTGGTATCAAGCGAGAAGGGGGGCACCGGCTCTCCATTTACCAGGGTTCTCATATATGCATTGAACCTGTCAACATTGATAAGATCTGTCTCATTGAAGGTTGGCTGGAATTCGCGCTGAAGATAGCTGGCGTCATTGACGCCGACGCGGAATGAGGCAATTGTCCCGACGTTGCCGAAAATAGCGTTTTTGATTTCTTCTTCCATCTGGCCGATGAATTGATTGGCGACGATGAGGTTGAGGCGATATTTACGAGCCTCGGAGAGAATTTGGGCGAAATCGGGGGTAGCGAAATTCTGGAACTCATCGACATAAAGAAAGAAGTCGCGGCGCTTCCCCATCTCCATGTCCTGACGGGACATGGCTGCTACAAGAATCTTAGGGACTAAAACCAAACCTAAGAAGCTGGCATTTTCTTCGCCGATTTTGCCTTTGGAGAGATTGACGAGCAGTATTTTGCCTTCGTCCATAACACGGCGAAAATCAAAGGCGCTCTGGGATTGACCGATGATATTTCTAATCATTTTATTGGTAACGAAACGGCCAAATTTG
>CAZJRC010000120.1:0-2815 GCA_964548495.1 uncultured Gammaproteobacteria bacterium
GGATTATCGCTATTTTCCCGAACCGGATATTCCGCCCATACATTGGACTGAAAAACAAATTAATACTTTGATAAATTCGCTGCCAGAACTGCCGGATAAAAAAATAGCCAGATTCCAAAAAGAATATAGTCTTACCTTTTACGACGCGGAAATATTATCCAGAGAGAAAAACATGGGTGATTATTTTGAAGAGACGATTAAACTTGCTTTAAGCCAAAAGCTGACTCCAAAACAAATTGCTAATGAGGTAATAAATAAAAAAATAGATCCGAATGATATTACCCCCGAGAATTTAGTAGATCAAGTAAAATCTTTACATGGCAATGTTTCTCAAGAGCTTATTGCTGATGATTTAATACTTATCCGGAACATCTTGAAAGAAAATCCTAAAGCCGTTCAGGATTATAAGCAGGGCAAACATGCCTCTATTATGTTTTTGCTTGGACAAGTCATGAAAAAAATCGGTAAAAAAGTTAATGCGGCGATCATCAAAAACAATATAGAAAAAGAACTTAAATAACATGTCGGATTTTGTACATCTTCACAACCATTCAGAATATTCGCTGCTTGACGGACTCTCCAAAATGAAAAACATGGTTAAACATGCCAAAGATTTAGGTATGTCCTCCTTAGCGATCACGGATCACGGAAATATGTATGGAGCAATTAAATTTTATAAAGCATGCATAGAGGTTGGCATAAAGCCAATTATTGGATGCGAAATCTATGTGTCTAAGCGGTCAATGTATGAAAAGCAGGCTGGAATAGACAAAGATTATAATCATTTAATTCTTCTTGCCCAGAATAATACGGGCTATAAAAATTTGATGAAAATAGTCAGTGTCTCCAATCTGGAAGGGTACTATTACAAACCCCGAGCCGATCTTGATTTGCTGACTAAATATCATGAAGGATTAATTTGTTTGAGTGCCTGTGTGAACGGATACGTTTCCGATCCCCTTACTCAAAATGATCAATCTTCTGCTGAGAAACGGGCAATTAAGTTAGCCGATATTTTCGGAAACAACAATTTTTATCTTGAACTTCAGCGCCATATCAATGTCCCTCCGCAAGAAAAAGTAAATCTTGGACTTCTAAAATTATCCAAAAAATTGGGAATACCTATTGTCGCTACTAATGACAATCACTATATAAATAAGGACGACGCGCAGGCCCAGGAAACACTTCTCTGCGTGCAAATGCAAACAACAGTTTTGGATAAAAACCGCAAACTATCCATGATTGCCTCGCCCGATTTTTATATTAAAAGTGCTAAAGAGATGAAAAACGCTTTTTTAGATTTACCCCAGGCGATTGATAATTCTGTGAACATTGCTGAGCGTTGCAATGTGGAAATAATACTTGGAAAATGGCATATGCCGATTTTTACAGTGCCGGATGGACTTACCCCCGAAAAATACTTAAAACAAGAAGTTTATAGCGGTTTAAAGAAAAGATACAGGAGTATTACACCTGAAATCTTAACCAGGGTTGATTACGAATTATCTATTATTTCCAAAAGAAAATATGACACCTATTTTTTAGTTGTATCAGACTTCGTTAATTGGGCGAAAGATCACGGCATCCTGGTTGGACCGGGTAGGGGTTCTGCCGCGGGTTCCGTAGCCTCTTATGCTTTAGGAATAACTGATGTTGATCCATTTTATTTTCAACTTCCCTTTGAACGCTTCCTCAATCCGATGCGTCCGTCTGCCCCTGATTTTGATTTGGACTTTGCTGACACGAGACGCGACGAAGTGATCAATTATGTTACCAAAAAATATGGCGAAGATAAAGTCGCCCAAATTATTACATTCGGTACCATGGAAGCGCGAGGATCCGTGCGCGATGTTGGTCGTGCTCTGGGCATGCCCTATGCCGGACCTGATAGAATCGCGAAAATGATGCCTGCGGGATGGCAGGGACACGCAATGACTATTGATACAGCGCTGACTCAAAGTCCTGAGCTTAAAAGAGCATACGACTCTGAGCCCGAGACAAAAAAGCTCTTAGACTTAGCAAAGAAACTTGAGGGAGTTGCCCGTCATGCCTCAATTCATGCCGCCGGGGTTGTCATAGCGGATAAGCCATTAACAGAATACACTCCGCTTCAAAGAGAAACCAATGGAGATAAGATCGTTACTCAATATGATATGTATACCGTAGGAGAAGATGGCGTAGGCTTACTCAAAATAGATTTTCTGGGACTTCGCAATTTGACTATTATTGAGGAGACATTTAAATTTGTCAAAAAAAATCAAGATATAGAAGTAGATTTCAACAAAGTTCAGCTGGATGACAAAAAAACTTACGACTTGCTTGCCAGCGGAGAGACAACGGGTATTTTCCAACTGGAATCAGCCGGAATGCGCAGGTATATCAAAGACCTCAGGCCTACTTCGATTTTTGATCTGCAGGCAATGGTCGCCTTATACCGTCCTGGTCCTATGGCCAATATTCCCGAGTTTATAAAAAGAAAGCACAATCCAAAACTTATTACTTACCCTGATCCGCGTCTGAAAGATATTCTCAAACACTCATATGGGGTGCTTACCTATCAGGAAGATGTTTTGTTGACAGTGATTTCCTTAGCAGGCTATAGCTGGCTGGAAGCAGATAAATTCCGTAAAGCCATGGGGAAAAAAATTCCCAGTGAGATGAAGAAGCAGAGGCAATTATTTATAAAAGGCTGCGAGGCAAATGGATTAAGCACGCAGAAAGCGCAGGAGTATTTTGATCTTATCGCGCCTTTCGCGGGCTATGGCTTCAATAAGGCACACGCTGCCTGTTACGCTACCATTGCCTTCCGTACTGC
>CAZJRC010000121.1:0-2016 GCA_964548495.1 uncultured Gammaproteobacteria bacterium
CGCCTACGCAGTGTGCCAGATCCTCAATCAAAATTAAATTATTTTTTTTACAAACTTGTTCTATTCCGCTAATATCGCATGGATAGCCGAGGGTATTTTGAATTACCACAACTTTTACATCTCTGTTCGATTTTAAATTTTTTTCGAGTGTTTCTGCGGTGAAATTTAAACTGGCCTCTTCGTCAATATCTATACAAAGAGGCGCGAGTCCTGCTTTTCTGACGGCATTAAAAACCGCCACACAAGTGAAGCCATTTATAGCAACCGCGGAATTTTTTTGTAAATTTAAAATTTTAAGCGCGAAAGTCAATGCTTCCCGGCCTTTGTAAAACAAGATGGCATTCCCACCATATCTTTGTTGGAGAAAATTTTTAAGACCAATAGTATCCTGTTTGTTTCCAGCTTTAAATAAAAATTTAAACACATAATTAAAACTATAATTTGACCCCAGAGAATTAAATATAGTCATATTCTTAATTCTTAATTCTTAATTCTTAATTCTTTTGAAATTATCTCCGCAACCTCCTCCGTATGCGTAAACATCGGCGAATGTTTTGCCCCACATATAACATGCATATTCGAATTTTTCAAGCCTCCATGCATAACTTCCCCGTCTTTCAATGGAGTTATCTCATCTTTCTCGCCCCAAATTATAGTAACCGGCAAATTAATCAGGGATAATAATGTTGATATATCACTGCTGATAAGATTACTCATTGTTTTTCGCAATAATGGATTTGCTCTTTCATAGTCGCTTTCTCTTGTTAATTTATAAAGAATCTTTTGTAGTGTTTGAGAATTGACAAACCTCTTTCCCAATCTTGCTAAATTTCCAAAAACAAACCGCTTTATCCGTATTGGTAGTTCATGGTGATAAATCCCGCCGCTGTCAATTAAAATTAATTGTTTTATTTTCTCGGGATTTTTTGCGGCATATGCCAATGCTATTCTTCCTCCATTTGAATGTCCCAGCAAAATGATCTTTTCTTGATTCTCTCCCAACTTTCTCTCAAGCCACTCAACATAATTATCCAAATTCCAAACCTCGTTTAGAGGAGCAGTAAGCCCGGGTATCTTCAGCATAACCGCCTCAACTCCATTCTCTTTTAGAATCTTAATAAACGGACGCCATTTATCCGTCGTATAAGCCCACCCATGCAAAATATAAATTTTCATAGCCCCCATACTTTCCTCCTTCTTTCCCACACATCTTCCCTTCTCGCCAACTTCACAGAGTCTTTTTTATCTAGCAATAAATTTTCGATTATCCCCTCCATGAATCTGGCACCTTTAAAAAGAATTGTCTCTCCGCCTTTTAAATTAGCCAATAAATAATCCAAAGTCTCCTTCGGTCCCAAAAACTTCTCAATTACAAAACTTTCATTACTTTTATTTTTAGTTTTAAGATTTAAGTTATGGTTTTGAGATTTGATCTTTGAGATTCGACATAATTTAAGATAAGTATACTTTCCCACCCTCGGCCCCATTAAAATAATTCGCTCAAAATTATACTTCAGAATTAATTCAGCTAATTTTTCATGTTCTTTTGCTTCCCCTGTCCCCTGCTCCAGCATATCTCCCAACACTACCCACTTATGCAATCCAGATAATTTATCATACATATTTAGTATTGCGCTCATTGATGAGAGATTCGCGTTATAAGAACTATCAACAATTGTAGTCCCGCGAATTCCCTGAAAAATCGAACTTCTCCCCGGCGGCAAGACAAATTTTGAGAAATTTGGGTCAAATGGTAAATCAAAATACTCTATTGCTCTCTTACACATCAAAATAGAATAAAAAGCCTCTTCGGGAAGTAATCCCTCAAAAGCATAGCTTTTTCCATTAATCTGAAACTTTGTGCCATCCCTGGATATTTCGTATTTCTCAAAACTCCCGCTCTTCTTTATTATGCTGACTTTGGCTTTTGTCCGATTGATTTGCATGCCTTCCAAAGCCTCATTGCCATTTATTATCGCGAGCTTTTGACAGTATTCCAATAAAAATTCGAACTCG
>CAZJRC010000121.1:2047-2787 GCA_964548495.1 uncultured Gammaproteobacteria bacterium
ATTGCTTCTTCAACATCAGAAAACTTCCTTTTGTCAAAGCGTAAATCACCTCGGGGGTGGCCGAATGGACTCCTCCGAGGTGGACGGACAACTAGACGCTCAAAATTCACGCCATGCGTTCGTGCGCTGCTAACCCACAGCACAACTTCAGGTTTTAATAAAGTTGCAAGAAATTTCCCCTCCCTCGGTCTATCAACATCAACTTCTGCAATATATATTTTGTTTCTACTTGGTGGTAAAAAAGCATACACCGGTGCCAGTAAAAAAAGCTTAATCCACTCCCGCTTCAACAAACTACTCCTGTGCAAACCCAAAATATCAAAGGGTATACCATAACTGCTGTTTGCGTGCATGGAATACTTAGCCAGATGTTCGAATTGCGACACCAGCATATGCAATAAAGTTGTCTTACCGTTGGAGCCTGTTACAACTATGATCCTGGGGGACCATCGCTTTAGTCTAATATTTGCAAAAAAACGAAAGTACCTTGCAATGGGGAAATAAAAATATCGCTTAAGTTCGCCTATCATCCTGCCTGTAATTATACCAAATTTACTCTTGCCTAGTTCTTTCAACGCTCCCAAACCTTATCCTGTTACCAAAAAACAACAAATCTATTTCACCTGTCGGGCCATTTCTATGCTTTGCTATCAAAAGCTTCGTTGGAATTTGTGGCATTGTGACCTCTGTATCAGGCCGGTAAATAAACATCACCACATCCGCGTCCTGCTCTATAGCAC
>CAZJRC010000122.1:0-404 GCA_964548495.1 uncultured Gammaproteobacteria bacterium
GGATATTATAAGCTTTTCTCAATCTGCCGGAAGAACCGCCGTCATCTGCCATGGAGGCAACTACGGTTAGCGCGGGGTTAAATTTTTTCAGTCCTCTGATGAGATTACTTGTACCTATTCCGCCCCCAAGACAAACAATTTTTTTACCGGTAAGCGCATTATTCATATGCCTCAATATTCATTTTATCAGCCATGAAATAAATGAATCAAAGAATGATAACACAAAAGCGGTATAAATGTAAGCGAAAAACGTCGAAAAAAAGAGCTTAGGAATTACAAATCCAAACATTCCAAATCCGGAATATGTAAAAGACGAGATAGAAATACCGCTGATAAAAACAGTCAATAAATAAAGAATAATTACGTTGGTGAAGGCAGAAAACAGACCCAAAGTTATCAGGTTT
>CAZJRC010000122.1:414-1941 GCA_964548495.1 uncultured Gammaproteobacteria bacterium
GAAGACTGATGATATTCAATATTGGCTTCACGATTAAAAACATCAAAGCTAGAGCCATGCCTCCTATTAATATAGTCAAAAATCCGCCCTGTATATGTACGCCGGGAACAACCATGGGTAACAGAAATAAGGCAAGAATATAAATAGCAATTCCTCTAAGGATAGTTTTCATGTTAATTAGATTATATCATTGTTTGCGGTATAATATGCTCCTATGAAATCTTTTTGGCAGAAATTACCGCGCCCATTCACCGCGCTTGCGCCATTGGACGGCGTGACTGACGTTGTTTTTCGCCAAATTGTGACAGAAATCGGCAAGCCTGACGTACTTTTCACTGAATTCACTTCCTGCGCCGGCTTGTTATCGGAAGGAAGAATTTCATTGAGAGATAATCTTTTGTATAAATCCGGACAGCAGCCGATTGTCGCCCAGATATGGGGGACAGAGCCTAAAAATTTTTTTACAGTTGCCCGGGATTTAGAACAACGGGGATTTGCGGGTATTGATATAAATATGGGTTGCCCAATACGGACAATTATCAAAGATGGCTCGTGTTCTGCTCTTATGAAAAATCCCACTCTCGCGGGAGAACTGATCCATGCGGCCAAAACAGGCGCGAAAAATGTGCCTGTGAGCGTCAAGACAAGAATCGGTTTTGAAACCGCCAATATCGCTGATTGGATTGATTTTCTGCTTAAACAGGATTTGGCAGCGTTAACCATACACCTCCGCACTGTAAGAGAGATGTCCAAATCATCAGCGCATTGGGAGCTGATGCCTGAGATTCTTTCTCTCCGCGACAAATTGGCGCCTGAGACTTTAATTATGGGCAATGGTGATATTTTATCTCTATCTGATATTGAGGATAAGTTTAAGCAATACGGCTGTGACGGGTTTATGGTAGGACGCGGAATTTTTGCCAATCCATGGCTTTTTAATAAAAATGCAGATATTACAATGAAGTCCGTTGAAGAACGGATCGCTTTATACATGCGTCATATTGAACTTTTTGAAAAACAATGGCAGGGAAAACATAAATTTGATACTCTCAAAAAATTCGCGAAAGTATATATCAGTAATTTCAAATCCGCCTCTGGCTTGAGAATGCGGATCATGACCGCTAAGAGCCTTGATGAACTTAAACAAACTCTCTTGGATTACAAAAATCCCTAAATCTGTCTATTGTATTTTTACTTTTCTTCATGTAATAATAAAATTATGAATAAATATGTGATTGAATTTATCGGAGCGTTTTTCCTGGTGCTTACTATCGCTCTCACCGGCAACCCAGTCGCCATCGGATTTATACTGGTCGTTTTGGTTTACATGGGAGGATACGTTTCGGGAGGACATTACAATCCCGCTGTCACACTGGCAGTCTTACTCGCAAAAAAAATTAAATCCACAACAGCTATAAATTATATGATCGTACAGATACTCGGCGGACTCTCTGCCGCTTTCATATTCACATATTTGAGCAATATTAAATTCATCCCTGCGATTGGAGCAAATGTGACAGAGCCGCA
>CAZJRC010000122.1:1968-2713 GCA_964548495.1 uncultured Gammaproteobacteria bacterium
GCGTAGTACTTCACACCACCGTGTCTGAGAAAACCAAAGGCAATAATTATTTTGGGCTGGCGATTGGACTGACAGTCATGGCGGGTGCTTTCGCCGCGGGTCCTATATCCGGTGCTGTATTTAATCCCGCGGTGGCAATTGGCCCGATACTATTCGATACAACTCAAATTAACATGCATACGAATAATTTGATCATTTATCTTGTGGGTCCATTCCTCGGCGCCGCCATCGCCTCTATTGTGTATAAGTTAAAATAATAGACAATGAAAGTCTATGTTTTTGGTAATATTGACACTCCTCTTGACGATATAGCAATATTGACAGCAAAAAAATTTGAAAATAAAATTCCAAATGTCTCCTTTGTCTACGTCAAACCCAATGAAGACGTGCCTTTTGTAGGCGAAAAACGCGTAGTAATTCTGGACACGGTGCGGGGAATCGACAAAGTAGAATTTATTACAGACAATGACTTGGACAAACTATCGCTTTCTCCCCGCGGATCTGTTCATGATTTTGATCTGGCATTTCAACTAAAATATCTAAAAAAACTGGGTAAATTGGGTGAAGTTTCCATCATTGGTATTCCACAGCAAGGAGAAATAAACTACTCGCGTATCCAATCTATTTTGAGGAAATTAGTCGCGCAGGACATGCATGGATCATAAGCGCGGACAATCTTCTCCGCGTCCGTATGCAAAACTTCCTCTGATTTATCCAAATTATTATTGAAATAATCCTTCAGATC
>CAZJRC010000123.1:0-2702 GCA_964548495.1 uncultured Gammaproteobacteria bacterium
TCAAAATTTACAGTTATGTAACCCGGGTCTACTATTTCTCCTGAACAATACATGAAGTACGCAGATGGATTAAGGGCTGAGGCGGGGGAGGAGATAAAAAAGACATTAGAGTTGGCACGCGCATATAAAAAATATGAGGAATTGAAGGCGAAGGAAGGGGTTATGGATTTTTCGGATCTCATCAGTAATACCCTGAAATTATTCCGCGCTAGAAATAATGTGCTTGAGTATTATCGAAGGCAGTTTCAGTATATTCTGGTTGACGAATTCCAGGACACGAATTACGCTCAAAATGAAATGGCTGTTTTGTTAGCCGGTGTGAAACAAAATATTACTGTTGTGGCTGATGATGACCAAAGTATCTATAGATGGAGAGGCGCGGCGTTATCAAACGTATTACAATTCCGTGCGCATTTCCCAAGCGCGAAACTAATCACATTGAACAAGAACTACCGCTCTACTCAAAATATATTGGATAGCGCGTATCGACTTATTCAAGGAAACAATCCTGACCGGCTGGAAATAAAAGAAAAAATTGATAAAAAGTTAATCAGCGCCCGAGGGGTGAAGGGAAGTGATACGGAATTCATATATACAAACCGCGGGGAAGAAGAAGCAGAGGCAGTAGCTAAGAGAATACGGGAAGAGATGAAAAAAAACAATTACCAATATAACGACTTTGCTATTCTGGTACGCGCCAATGACCACAGCACGCCGTTTCTGCGCAGTCTTGAGCGAGCACGAATCCCCTATCAGTTTTTGGGGCCGGGGCATCTTTTTCAGACAGAGGAGGTCAAGGATCTCATAGCTTATCTGCACGCGCTGGCAAATTTTGAAGATGCCGGAGCGCTTTACAGGGTCATTACTTTATCTATTTTTGATATAGCAGCCCGAGACACAGCAAGTCTTTTAAATTTCGCCAAAAAGAAAAATCTGTCTCTTTTTGAGGCAATGGAGCAAGTTTCAAACTCAGAGCTCACACAAGATGGACATAATAAAATAACTAATATCACGGAAATGATGAAGAGGCATCTGGCAAAAGTACCGCGTGAGACAGCGGGACAAATTCTTTATTATTTTTTTGAAGACAGCGGTCTTTTGGGACATTATCTTGATCCGCGATCGGCGCGTACAGAACGCGAGGCGCAAAATATAGCAAAATTTTTTGATAAACTACAAAGCTACGCGGCCACACACAGCAATGCTTCCGTATTTGCTGTAGTAGATTGGATTGATCTATCAATGGAGCTTGGAGAAAGTCCTCTGGCGGCTGAGGTAGACTGGACGCGAAATAAGGCAGTTAATATATTGACAATTCATTCCAGTAAAGGGCTTGAATTCCCTTTTGTTTTTGTTGTCAATCTTGTCTCCCAGCGCTTTCCCAGCAGAAACAGAAAAGAACAAATTCCTGTACCCAGCGACATAATCCGGGAAATACTTCCGACTGGGGATGAAAATCTGCAAGAGGAACGCAGGCTTTTTTATGTCGCGATGACGCGGGCAAAAGATAATCTTGTGTTAACTGCTTCGCGTTTCTACGGTGAAGGCAGACGGGAGAGGAAAATTTCTCCTTTTGTAATTGAAACGATGGGCGAAGAATATGTTAAGAAAATTATTCAAAAACAGAATAATAAGGTCGCGGGGCAACAGCTAACGCTGCTTGATATTTTCAATTCGAATATACCTACAATTTCAGAAGAAAAAAATGTTATTGCTGAAACGCATAAAACTAATATAACCTATATTTCCTATTCTCAATTACAAACATTCCTTATGTGTCCATTGCATTACAAACTGCGCTATATTCTTCATATCCCTACCGCGCCATCATCCGCGCTAAGTTATGGAGTAAGCATGCACAGCGCTTTGCGTGATTTAACGCTGGCAATTATGGCTAAAAGAGATATATCAACAGAAAATATACGCGAAATACTGAAAAAAAACTGGATTAGTTTGGGTTACGCAAGCAAAATCCATGAGACATCAGCTTACAACCAAGCTGAAATTATGCTAGCGGATTTTGCTAAAAAAACTTTACAGGAGAAGAGAGATACAATCGCGGTTGAGTTGCCTTTCAATTTCTGGCTTAACAAAATAAAAATAGGCGGAAGAATTGACAGAATTGACAGACTATATGACGGAAGAATAGAGATTATTGATTATAAAACAGGAATTAATGTACCCAGCGAGAAAAAAGTGAAGGAGGATTTTCAATTATCATTTTACGCATTAGCAGCAACTGAGATACGGGACAAATTTTTTTCAAAAACTCCCGAGCAAATTGTTTTGACGCTTAATTATTTAGAAGCAAACAAAAATCTCTCAACTACTCGTTCCAAAGTCGAACTCGAGCAAGCAAAGACAAAAATTCTTGCTCTAGTTGATGAGATTTCACATAGTGAATTCCGATGTTCCGGATCGATGTTTTGTAAATCCTGCGAGTATAAAATGGTGTGTCAGAGTTTTGAGAATTAAATTTGCTTTATAAGTCGATTTTGGCTACAATTGGGCTGATCCTAGGAAGAAGGACCGCTACCCTGTCATTGGACAGGGAGGAAAGTCCAGACAGGATTCGTGTCAGATTTGGGGCGTAAGCTCCGACGTGTACTCAATGAATAATTGAGGAAGCGCTGGTGTCTTGATTTCGAAAGAAATCAGGGACTCTGCGAGAATTGACTCAAAGAGAGAGCCACAGAGACGAG
>CAZJRC010000124.1:0-2636 GCA_964548495.1 uncultured Gammaproteobacteria bacterium
GGCTGAATATTACCGATAAAATTTTTTTGCTTTCTCATGTTTTTTGGCTCCCGTACCACCTTTTAAAAGCTTTATCTAGAAAAGATTGGGATTTTTATTTAGGATTCTTTTCTGCCGTTTTAAAAATTAACCAAGTGCTGCAAAAGCGAAAAAAATACGCGAAAAAATTTATAAAAACAGACAAAGAAATTCTTGATAAATTTAAAGAATAACTATGAAGCTATCAATTATTATTCCGGTTTTCAATGAAGAAAAAACAATATCTGAAATATTAAAAAGAGTAAATAATGTCAAAATACCAGGTATAGAAAAAGAAATTATAGTTGTTGATGACGGATCAACGGATTCGACTGAATTCCAAATCAAAAATCATCCGTCAGCTGACGGATCAAAAATCAAAAATCTTAAGCCTATAAATCATTCAGAAAACTTGGGGAAAGGGTCGGCGGTGAGGACAGGAATAAAAAAAGCTACAGGTGATTATATAATCATTCAAGATGCTGACTTGGAATACAATCCTCAAGATTATATAAAGTTGTTATCGCCTGTAATTAAAAAAAAGGCAGAAGTTGTTTATGGAACAAGACTGAAAAGGTTACCTGATTTTTCAAGAGACGAGAACAATCCGCTTTTCTTTCTTCATTATCTGGGTAATAAAGTTCTTAGTTTATTAACCAGCATATTATATGGACAGTGGATCACCGATATGGAGACTGGCTACAAACTATTTCCCAAAAAAGCTGTAGATAGAATAAAGTTACATGCCAAAGGATTCGAATTCGAACCGGAAATTACGGCAAAATTATTAAAGCAAGGATATAAAATTTTTGAAGTCCCTATTTCAACTCAGCCAAGAAGATACAAAGATGGGAAAAAACTTCGCACTATTCCCGATGGGATTAAAGCACTTCGAGCGCTAATTTATTATAGATTTTTTTCATAAATGAAAACTAAAAAATTCCTATTTATCATTATCCTCATCGCGGCGTTTTTGCGCTTTTTCCAGCTCGGGACAAATCCGCCATCCATGACCTGGGATGAAGTCGCCTGGGGTTATAACGCCTATTCGCTCAGTATAGATGGCAGGGATGAATTCGGTAGATTCCTGCCCTTTGATTATCTTGAATCGTTTGGTGATTTTAAGCCTCCCGTTTATGCGTATTTGACTGTTTTGCCTGTCATGCTTTTTGGTCTGAATGAATTTGCCGTGCGATTCCCTTCTGCCTTTTTCGGTACACTTGCCGTGTTGATGACATTTTATTTGACTCGAAGACTATTTTTATCTTCCCCTTATTCGCGGTATTATGCTATATTATCGGCATTTTTACTTGCCATTTCTCCTTGGCACATTTTACTTTCAAGAGCCGCCTTTGAAGCAAATGTAGCGACATTTTTTCTTATAACGGGTTGTTTCTAAAAGGACTTCAGGAAAAATCAACATATCTTATTTTTTCAATCGTTTCATTTGTCTTTTCTTTCTATACCTTTAATACCGCGCGGATCGTCGCGCCTCTTCTGGTAATTGTCTTGTCAATTGGACACTATAAACAATTATTGGCTATGAAAAAAACTATAGTCTTCGTTGTCATCACAGGAGCATTATTTCTTATTCCGGTATATAAATTTATGCTTTCACCTCAGGCTCAGTTGCGATATCAGGAAGTCATTATTCATAATAGGCGAATTAACTATGGCATCGAATATCTCAGACATTATTTTGATAACTTATCTTTTCAATTTTTATTTATCAAGGGAGACGGTAATCCTAAATTCTCAACTCAGGCAGTTGGTCAGATGTATATCTTTGAGTTGCCCTTTTTAATAGCGGGTATTTTTTTTCTTTTCAGAAAACGGGAAGGTAAATGGTGGTTAATACCTGTATGGCTTTTGCTGAGTATCGTACCCGCCACGACTGCTCGAGAAACACCGCACGCGCTGCGTATTGAGACAGCGCTTCCTACTTTTCAGGTCTTAACAGCGTACGGCATTACCAATGCTCTATTCTTATTTAAAAGAAGATTATACGGGATGCCTGCTAAAAATACATTTATAATACTTATTGTTTTAGCGGGAAGTTTTAATTTTCTCTATTTTGTTGAAAATTATTTCATTCATTATCCCAAAGAATATGCCGGAGAATGGCAGTACGGATATAAAGACGCAATTTCATATATTGAGACCGTCGAAGATTCTTACGACACGATTCATTTAACAAAGGAATTAGGAAGGCCATACGCGTATATGTTATTTTATAAAAAATATGACCCAAAACTATTCAGAGAGCAAGCAAGGATAGAACGGAGCAGTTTTGGATTTGTAACTGTTAAAAGTTTTGACAAATATTTTTTTGACATTGATCTGGCCAGGAAAAGAGAAGGGAAGTCGCTGTATATTGTTACACCAGTCGACGTTCCTAAAAACGCGGATATTGAAAAGACATTTTATCTTCCAAATGGCAAAACAGTGCTTGTCGCGTATTCGGAATAAACTTGTATGCATAAATTATTTCTGATTATAATTATCTGCGCCGCGATATTGCTTCGCGTATGGGGCATTGGATATATCCCACCGTCTCCCGATTGGGACGAGGCGGCGCTTGGATACAACAGCTATTCGATTTTGCAAACAGGAAAAGA
>CAZJRC010000125.1:0-2629 GCA_964548495.1 uncultured Gammaproteobacteria bacterium
TTATACAAGTGATTATATAATTATATATTTTTTGTCCTAATTGACAAAGTCTTTTTAATTTTTTATTCTATTTACCAGAGATTAAACAACTGCTGACCGCAATCGGAGGCATCTTAAGAAACACTGCCCAGCGCTTCAAATCCTATACAGTCTGGGCACAATCACAAATCTCACTGATTAATTTTAATATCTTTTGTTGGAAAAACCATTTTTCTTTGATCAATAAAGAAGGGGGTGAATAAAATGATAAATAAAAAAATACTTTTAAGCGCGGTTACAATTTTGACAACTCTATCTATGATGGCTGGAGCAACCTTCGCCTTCTTCAGCGATTCAGCGGTAAGCAGCAGTAATACATTTTCAACAGGAACAATAGACTTAAGACTTAGCGATGCGGCTGTCAATGGAGGAACATTGGAAACCGATCAGGATGCAGTAAGCTCAAGTTTTGGCAGCGGGTCATTAGTTCCCGGATCATGCACAGGCCCTCAAACCTTAACGCTTAAAAATACGGGGACAGTTGCTGCTAATCACGCAGAGGTGCACCTTGGGAATGTAGTAACAGATACCGGAAATAATGCTACGCCGGATATGGATAGTTATTTAAGAATTTTCAGCCTAACATATGATGGCATAGATGTTACAGGTCAAATAGTAGATCAGGTTTCGGACGGGAATTCTTTCTTGGATTTAGCTGACTGGGCTGCGACTTTAGCAGCTTTAGATAATTTGGCTTTAACAAATTTAAATATAGGTCATTCTTTAGTTTTGGATGTCTGTTTAGATGCAAGCGCGCCAAATGAGATTCAAGCAGATAGTGTTTTATCAACATTTACAGTTGATCTCAATCAAGACGCGAGTCAATAATTAACAATTTATTTTATCGGTAGCGGGGGACAGAAGTGCTCCCCCGCTACAAAAAAGCTAAAAAATTACTATGAAAATAATTAAAAAAATACAAATGACAATTTTCAGCTCAGCTCTATTTATTTTCTTGCCCTTCATTATCTTGACTTTCTTCACCTCCAGAACCGATCTTTTTTTCCACATCCGTTCTTTTGTAGTACTAAGTGGAAGTATGCAGCCTGTTTTCCCAGTCGGCAGTATGGTTTACGCGATTCCCCAAACACAATACTACAAGAACGACATCATCACCTTCAGGACTAAATCCGGGGACAATGTCACTCACCGGATTATAAAAATCAACAAACAAGACGGCATGACTTCTTTCACCACTCAAGGCGATGCCAATAATACAATTGACAAAATTTTTGTAACAGGCGACCAAATCATCGGCAAAGTAGTGATCTTCGTGCCGTACATGGGTTTGCTGGCAAACAATCTCAAGACTCCAATATATTTTGTGGCGTTAATTATTATACCCTCTATCATATTTATCGCTCTTGAATTACTGGCTATCAAAAACGAAATAGTCAAACTAACAGAAAAACGTATTCTTGAAAGATTAAACAAACAAGTATAAGTTTTCAGAAATTTTCAAAAAATTGTCATTCTGAGCGCAGTGAAGAATCTCTCGCGAATGCGAGAATTATATGAAAAATTAAACAAGTATGAAAAAATTAATTAATAAATACGCTATTTTAATATTTCTATATACTCTTCTGCTGACCGCGGTGTCTTATCAAATAACCCATAGTTTCTTTTCTGATGTCGCCGCTTCATCATTCAACACCTTTTCTGCCGCCCAAGTATTTCCAACAATTACTCAAACTCCCCCCGCGCCTGGTGATGTAGTAATAAACGAAATTCTATGGATGGGCTCAAGCGTCAACTCATCTGATGAATGGATAGAGCTTCGCAACATGACATCAAATACTATTGATCTTTCAAATTGGGCTATTGATAATCTGGGTTCTGGTAGCAATAATGTTATTATACCACCCGGTAAGTCAATTCTTCCCAATGGATTCTTTTTGATAGCCAACGATCCAAAGGAAACAGGCGCTCACAATATAGACCCTGATTTAGTAACAAATTTATCCATAAAAAATAATCCAAGTGAGCAATTAATATTAAGAGTAGCATCAAGCGGAGCAATTATTGACACAGCAGACGACAATATAAGCGGATGGTTCGCGGGCATAACTGCTACAGGCCAAAATCCCGACAAATCTATGGAGAGAAACTTTATTCCAGGCGACGGTACATTATCCGCTAACTGGCACACAGCTACAATTTCGGCGAACATAGACGCGGGTAGTAATACAATCGCAACACCTAAAACAGCAAATAGCGGATTATAATTATATGAAAAAACGATTATTAAAAATATTTTCACTTATTCTATTAGTATCCGCCCTCGTCTGGCAAAGCGGATTTATCAGCAAACTTTTCCAGCCCTCAACCGCTTATGCTGTCGCGGGTTTACTCATTGATTGGGGGGTTACGCCCGGCGATCCGATATTTGTTATCACCAATATGTCACCTGGCGATTCCGAGAGCCGTACGGTTAAAGTACATAACGGTTCAGCAGACATAGTGCCGGTAGGCATACGGGGGATGAAAATATCCGAAACAGGCAGTCTTGCAACAGCCTTGGATGTCGTCATTTCAATAAACGGCACTGACGTTTACGGAGGGGCTAGCCTAGGAGGCCCAAAAATTCTCC
>CAZJRC010000126.1:0-2611 GCA_964548495.1 uncultured Gammaproteobacteria bacterium
CTCCTGGCGCGCCGACGCCCTTCCTTCCCGATATTATTTTGTTTTTCCATTTTAAATCATTTATATCTTTTTTAATAGCAATAACGTCAAATTTGATGTCTTTTTCTTGCAATACTTCAATAAGCGGGTTAAGCGATACTCCTGTAATAACACAATCCGTTACAATAAGAGCTTTTTTATCGTTTTCTAGGTTCAAATATAGCGGCGCCCTATTCTTTGATCCCGTTAAGTAATTTTTAATTCTTAAAGCCAGATTGACATCTTCGTATTTATTAGAAAGAGGGATTAAGCGATTAAAATAATTCGACAATAATTCCTTTTTGGCAACTTTTTCAACCCCAGTAAGATTTCTGCTTCCCGCAATAAATAGAACTTTGGGTAAAACATACCCTCTTTCAGCATACGCGGCCTTGATGATGTTTGAAAAAAGAAGCGTGGGCAAACGACCGGAGGCGTCATCTCCTATTATCAGAGAGTAATTGCCTTTTTCGATGTCAGGCGAAATTTTTTTCAATATTTTACGAGCGGGAATATCCAGTTCTTCTATTATGGATATTTTTGTGTCGGGGTAGAATTTTTTTTCTAAATTTAAAGGTTTTAGATATTCACTCCACATAATATAGCCTAATACACTTAATAGACCTATATTATATTCCATTTTTGTCTTAATTTCAAATAAAGCCAGCGGAAGCGGTCGGCGAGTTTATAGACTGAATAAAGTACCGGATTTAAAACCAGATCGAAACTACCTATGAATTCCTAATTTTTTTCCGAAACGGATTGCTTCCCACATCATTAAATTACTGGCCATAACTTCCCTGTTTTCACTGCTTGAGGCACCGTATGGATAATATAAAGTATCCTTGAAAACAAACAGAATCCAGGCGGTCAAAATTTTGCCTTTGTATTTAGCTACTAATAAATGCGCGGTTAAATCATTATTTTTTTTTGATCTTTGTAGAGTTTCCCACATCAAACGATGATATTTTTCAGTATGCGCGTAGAAATTTTGTCTTTGTGTCGTCTCTTTCATAAGTCTCCAGTATGCCTCAAAGGCCATTTCTGAATTGTCTTCCATAATTTCAACATTATGTTTTTTCGCGACTTTGATGTTATATCGTGCTTTGGGATGCATGTTTTTCAGAAGTTCGTCTTCGGATTTTGTTAAATCCAACTGAAAAGTATACTTAGTAAATAAAGGGTGAGCTGACTTTTGAATTTTTAACTTTGAACTTTGAATTAAGTTTTGAACTTTGAGCTTTGAGCTTTGAGCTATGTTGGGTTCGAGTTGGATGAAGATACATCTTTCCTGTTTTCCGATTTTTTGCAATTCATTTAATAATTCCTGATCCGGCATATTGCCTTTTGGAAGGTAGCCGATATTAAAAGGCGTTTTGGGAATTTTATGAATAGTGAGAGTAAAGCCTTTTACTAATTTTCCTCCGCCAGCTGGCGGATCAAAAAAGCCCCGCCGCACGACTTTAATGATGAGAAACAACTTTGTTGAATTCAACTTTATCTTTCTCTGTAATCGTGCGTATTACCATTTATTTATTATACTTGATTCTTATTTTCAGACTTTAGTATTCTTCCGCTTGACTAGCGTTAAACACTTGTGATAGTATAATATAATCATCATGAGAGGACTAGCAAAGGGTTCCGTCCCGCGCGAATGCCTCTCTTTTATTTTTTCTGCAACTTCTCTCTAAACAAATCTATATTTACTATAAAATTACCAAACTTCCGCAAGAGAGAAGAATATTTTTTGTTTGGAACAATTATTTTTTCCAACTTTTTTTTCTTCAACAAATATTCAACGAGGCAATGAAAATCACCGTCGCCTGAAACAATAATAGCTTTATCATATCTGGGATATTCAATCATCGAATGAAGAACAAGCTCAGCATCAACATTGCCTTTCGTCTTTGTTATCGCTTGTCTTGATTCGACAACAGGTTTATAAATGATTGTATATCCTGATTTTTCAAGCGAGATATACATTCCTTTATATTTAGGAATAAATCCAATAAACATAAAAGCTTTATTTACTTTATACTTATCTTGCAGATAGACAAAAAACCGTGAGAAATCAAGCACCCATCCCTGCGATCTCACGCCAAGATTAAGGTTTTGGCTGTCTATAAAAGCATATATCTTCTTTCCAGCCCTTTTTTCATTTCTGCTTTTCATATTTTTATATAATTCCAAATCTTATTTATATTTAATGAAAAATTAACTATTCCCGTTAGGAGATGTAATAGATTTATTATTTTTTAGCTTTTTAAATTTACGACTATTTAATTTTATTTTTTGAAAGTTATTCGACTGGTCTAAAATCTTTTCTTTTAAGTAACTCGAGGCAACTAATACTGCACTACTACTTTTGCCACTTCCAACTTCGATCTTTTTATCCCCGCCTAAATTGATATTGATGTTAAAATTTATAATACTTTCAAATATTTTGTTCATTTTTCAATTTACTTTTCATTGATTATTAAATCAATCACGAAAATACTTTTGCCTTGATAGTTTATTTTATTTGGAGATTTTCTCCCAAAATAATCATTATTATTAAGATTATTTGCAATAACAAACGATCTTGCAGTTATGC
>CAZJRC010000127.1:0-2597 GCA_964548495.1 uncultured Gammaproteobacteria bacterium
TCCTTCATACAATTCCTCATCGCTGATCTCTTGACTCTGTTTCGCGATCATCCTCTCAATTTCAAGTTGCCGCTTGGTATTCTTTTCAACTTTTTTTACATATTCATCATCCAAATCCTGTTCCACTTTGCCGCCATTCTTGCCTCCACCCTCACTCATTATTATTTTACTCAGGCCATCACTCCATTCCTTCAGCTCAGTGCGTAACCCCCTCAACTCCTCAAGCATTTTCGCTGTATTATCAGCGGTCTCGGCAGTGCTCTTCGCGGTCTCAGTCGTGATTTTTATTAATTTCTCCAAAGAACGCTTCCAGTAATCGCCTCCACCATTGCCGTCTCCGCCGTTATTGTTTTTATCAGGCGGTACTCCATCATTGCCATTATTGTTTTCTTGCCCATCATCTTTGGCAGACTCGGCAATTGAACTTTTTATCGGGCTTGCAATCGCTCTTTTACTCAACTCTTCCGACACGCCTTTATGCATATTTATCAACATTTCTACCTCCTTTTCACTCTTTGTTTTCAAGCTAAATGGATCCAGAGCTGTATTAAAATCCTTTAAATCTTCCCAAGACATGCTTGACAACGCTCCTCTGCTCTCAACCTCCTTCCACAGATCATTATTCACCACAATTGCTCTATTAATCATATTCTCCTCTAGCGCCTTTTTACTGCTAGGCGCCTCATCCTTTAGCCTTGACTCCGGATGTGCCAGTTCTATACTCGCAGCCTCACTGAACAGTTCATTCACAATCCCTTTTTTCTCAGCCTCGCGACGAAGATGATCTTTAGCTGTTGCTTCCTCCCCGACTGGTCCGAGCATGAATATCGCTCTCGCGTAATCCCGAGCCCCCCACTCGTCTTGAGATTTTAACTTGCTATAAGCAATCAATCCTTGCCTAGAATCTGAATTCACTACTTTTCCCAGCATTTCCAGCATTGAATTCGCGGACTCTGTCTTGTCGCTTTTTACAATCTCTCCCGACTCTGTCATAGTTCCATGATAGCCTCTTTTGTCTGAATGTGTCAAATAATTTCTCTCTATTATTTCGCCCTCATGCCTATTCATAACTCCGCCAGTTTAACAGTAATAAAAAACAGAAACTTTATATTGACCTGACGCGTGGATTACAGAATTATTATAATTTTCTCTTTACGAAGTAAATTTAAACCCTCTCCCCTTTACTGTCTGTAAATAAGCAGGCTTATTTGGATCCACCTCTATTTTCTTGCGCAGTCGAAAAATCAACTGGTCAATTGCCTGATCTGTGATCCCTGCGGTAGACTTACTTCCTTGCCACACAATAGAAATAATCGCGTCCCGCTCCACAATCATATCCTGATTTTGAAGTAAATATCTTAAAAGCCGGAACTCAGATGAAGTCAGACTATCCGAAATTACAGCTTTCCCCCGCTTGATAGAATTTGTATTCTCGTCATAGATTATTTTTATATCTGTGCTCTTTTGCGCGTCCAGCGTATTTGCGAATTTAGCAAAAAGTGGTATTTGTAATTTTTTATCCCGTACCAGACCGGACTCTTCAAGATACTTATCAATTAACGGATCTTCATAAATATTTAATAATATATCGGATTGTTCGGCCGGAGTTAAATCCAGCCATATTTCCATCAAGGCTTTATTGATTGAGGATCGCGCTAAGAGGAAGTCCTCAATCTCCAAAACCTGCTCTTTTTGCGCTAGAGATGCTTCGATAGCCAATCTTGTTAGCTTCGCGTACCCTCCCGTCAAGCGCAATATCTCCTCTTTTACGCTTTTTGACAATTTTTTTTCCGTCAATTTCTCAAGATAGGAAATTAAAAAATTAGTTGACGCTTCATCATAAAATTTTATATATACATTATTCCCTGCCACATATTCATAAAAATCCGCCAGCAGCATGGGATCCAGGAGTGTCTCAAGAGGCCTGCTTGTTGAGAAAATTATGGAAAATCTATACTTTGCCCTATCGCGCAGTATGCGAAGATCACGAAAGAACTCGCTACTCACGGTCGGAATATAATCTTCAAACTTGTTAAAAAGAAATATCAATGACAACTTTTTCTCCAAAGCCAGGAAGTCAACGACTTGCTTCAAGCCGCTAAACAAAACCAGATCATCTCGAAAACTCAGTGACTCTCGCATGGCTTCATTCACTTTTCCATACTCCTCCATCATTTTCCGCTCCCTGAGCGAATCCGCCAAACTCAAAAATAAAAATTTTATGGCGTCAATAAGCGGCCGCTGCCGAAGCTCTGAAAAATCCACCATGATGAAATGAGCGTATTTCCCTTTCTCCCCCAAATGCCTCTCCCGAATTTGCTTATTGTACGCCATAAGCTCCAATAATTCAGACCGCCCTGCCCCTGGCAAGCCCAGTAGTTGACACGACTTCCCAGCTTTCACAAAAGACAACAGTCTGTCTATCTCCTCATACATTGCCTTATCGGGATAAAGCGCTTCAAAATGTTTTTCTTCCATACTAAAACTATTTTAGCACCATTCTATACGAACTGTCATGCCATACTTGCCATTTAAAGTTAATAACCAAGGTCTCCGCGACATAAAGAAACAACAAAATTCCGATAAGTACCCCGCCC
>CAZJRC010000128.1:0-2559 GCA_964548495.1 uncultured Gammaproteobacteria bacterium
ATCTTTTTGAAGTTCCGCTGTGAGCAGTTCAAATTTTAGCGTGCTTAGCTCTTTCCCATCAGTTCCTTTTAGAGGAAAGTAGAATATTTTGTTTAATACCTGCTGGCCTTTGCTATTTTTTATTGGCGCAGTCTGGTTCTTGGTGCCTAAAGTGGACTTAAGACGCGAATTTGCCGAAAGGTTGGAAAAATAAAAAAATCCGAATAATAATACAATAAATATAACAATAACAAATGGAAGATACTTTGATTTCCTGATATATTTTTTGAATTTTTTAAAATTGGAATTTAAAGTCGGTTGTGAATAATTTTGAGAAAAATCATTAGAGTTTTCAGAAGTATTTGATGAATACGCGACAAAGCCGAGGTTTAAAAATTTTTGTTGTAAGGGTGAAAACAATTTGATTAATTTTAAAAATTTTTGCATATAAAAGAAATTTATTACAAATGACGTACAGGGGACAGGGATTGGATATTAGCAAAGAGGTTGCGTCATGTCAATAACTAGTTCGAGTTTTTTTTGTGGTCTCTGATTATTTGGGCGTAGAGAGCTTCCATTTTTTCAATGATATTATTTATATCGTGTTCTTTTATGAGCAGTAAACTTTGTTCCGACATGCGTTTTTGTAATTTTTGATCCTCTAGTATTTGTTGAAGTTTGCGGCTCAAATCAATCGGATCATCGGGAGCAAACAGGAAGCCATTTTGATCAGGCTTGATCAGATAAGGAAGCGCGCCGGCGTGCGCGCCAATGACAGGCAAACCCATAGCCATGGCTTCCATTGTAACCAGACTTTGCAATTCCGCGGTGCTGGGCATAACGAAGATAGTAGCAATAGCATATAGAATAGACAGTTCTTTTTCGTCAACATAGCCGATAAAAGATACTTGATTTCGCAAGCCTAATTTTTTTACTAAGTTTTCCAGGTATTCCTGCTGCTGACCTTTGCCTTCAAGAATCAGGTGAAACGGCTGTGATTTGTTTATGTATCTGAGTGATTCGATGAGGATATCAACTTTTTTTTCTTTATCCAATCTGCCAATATATAAAATTATAGGTACACTGGGTAAATTATATTTTTCGCGAAGTTTTTCTTTTACTTCCAGCGGGGGTTGTTGAAATTGTTTGAGATCAATGCCGTTGGATAGAGCTAATGTGGGCTTGTCAATATTGTAGGCATGTAATATGGCAGTGCCGATAAGCGTTGGAGCGGTAACGAAATCGACTTTATTGAAAAGTTTTATTATTTGTTTCATGTATAGATCGCCTACCATTCTTCCAATCTTGGATGGCAGAAATGGCAGAGTGCCTGAGATATTTTCCGGCATTATATGACACGTGGCAATAACAGGAATGTTGAGCTTTTTAGCTGCGTTAAGCGCTTCGCTGGCTATGGTATTGGGAGTTTCCAGATGAATAATATCCGGTTTAAAATTGTTAACAATAGTATTTATTTTTTTATGGTAAAGGAATGTCGGCGAGTACCGAAGTTGTTTTAACTTATGCACGAGTACTGATTGTATCCGGAATATTACGACATTATCTTTTACTTCTTTTTTGAATTTCCAAGAGGTTGAAGGCGCGATGACAGCGACTGTATGGCCTTTTTTGGCCAGAGCTACAGAGATTCTTTGGGTAACTATAGAGATTCCTCCTGGAGTTGGTAAGTATTGATCTGTAGCAAAAAGTATCCTCATAGTTATTGTATTTCGGCGCCGGTATTTTTGATTGATGATTCCAGCATTTTTTTGAGTCTGTATTTTAATATAGTTCCTATTGTGTTGTTGAGAAATTTATTACCCAGATCATATGTAATTGTGCTTTTTATTATTGTATCATTTCGGTTTTTTTCCGAGAGTAGATATTCCTGCTTCATGGTTCCTCCAAAAAATAGAGGTAATTCGAAGCAGTAGTGATGATATTTTTCATAGGCTGTAACTGTGTGGCGCATTTTAAGCGGAATCCAGAGGATTGTTGTAATATCGTCCCAACGCGATCCCTTTCCTGTCCCATAAATTTTTACTTTTTTCAGGTATTTTACTCTTTGCGGATATTTCTCGATGTCTGTTAAGAATTCCCAGGCTTTTTCAAGGGTGATGTTTTTTGACAGCGCGGTAACAGTAATTGTTGTCATAGTCATTGTCTATCAAGGTATTTTATTATTGCTTTGGAGATTTTCACAGGAGCGTCTTTATTTACCTCTCTTACAAATGAGATTCCTACGCTTGTATGATTCAGGAGTTGTTTATTTGTCAAAATAGTTTCGATCAGATACGCTGTGTCTTGAGGATTCTCTTCTACGAATCCAATTTGAGTTGATTTTATGAAATTAATATTACCATCCTCCTGTCCTTTGATGTGATAGGTAGCTAGAAAAGGCTTGCCGGCCATGACTGATTCAAGCAGGATATTAGGCCCTGCTTTGCCAACTACTAAGTCTGAGGCATGAATTAAATCCGCTATATTGTCCGCGTGTAAATAGATAAATGGCTTTATGGAGGGAGGAAATTCAAGGAAGTGCAGCGCTTTTTTTAATTCGCTGTTATCTCCGCAATCGCA
>CAZJRC010000129.1:0-2544 GCA_964548495.1 uncultured Gammaproteobacteria bacterium
ATTTTCAATATTTCATCAAGATATTTCAATTTAGGATTTCCCATGACAAGTTTTTTGCGGTCTGTACATTTAATATTGCCTAGATCTGTAACGTCAATTGAAGAGCCGCGTAATTTCTCTACAATTCGTAGGTCTCTGAATGCATCCGGTCCCAGAGCCACATCCAGATTATTAGCGCCCAAATTAAGAGGAATCCCCAACATTACAGCCTGCATAAGAAATAAATTATAATAAATTGAATCGCGCCATGCAAATTCTGACAAATCATGGACATTTACTCCACTCTCAATTGACACTGCAATATATTTTTATTAAAATCTAACAAGTCTTCTGCGATTCTTATGATAAAAAAAATAGGCGATAAAATAAATGGCGATTTTAAAGGCAAAGACATACTCTCCCTCGATCAATTCTCAACTCATGATATCAACCTGATTCTAAAAATTAGCAAGAAGATGAGGCAGATCGCCTACAATGCAGAGCCTTCCGATATCCTCAAGGGCAACATAGTTGCCCTTATTTTTTATGAACCGTCTAGTCGTACTTTTGCCTCTTTCTCCTCATCAGTCAAACAATTAGGCGGCCAAACAATAGAAATCGTCAATCCGCAGTACTCCTCATCAGTTTATAAAGGCGAGTCTTTCGAGGACACAATACGTACTTTCGAAAGCTATTGCGATGCTATTGTCATTCGTCATCCTCAATCTGGTGCCGCGCAAGCCGCGGCAAATGCGGCTTTTTTTGTACCAATCATCAATGCTGGCGATGGGATTGGCGAACACCCCACTCAGGCCTTACTTGATTTAGCAACAATCTATGAAAAACATAAGCGCCTGAACAATCTCACTGGAATTATAGCCGGAGATTTATTAAATGGCCGTACTGTCCACTCATTAATAAAGGGTTTATCATTGTATAAAAACAACACGCTCTATCTTCTCTCACCAACACAATTAAAATTACCTGCTGTTGACATTAAAAACTTTAGCCAAAGAGGTATTAAACTTATCGCTATACATAAAGAAAAAGATATGCCTGTCAACGCCGATTTCTGGTACTGGACAAGAGTTCAAAAAGAACGCTTCCAAAAATTAAACGAGTATGAAGAAGTAAAAAATAAATTTATAATTACAAAAGAATTGGTAGATAAATTAGCAGGCGCTGAAACTATCATCATGCATCCATTACCCCGCGTTGGAGAAATCGCTGTGGATGTAGACAGCGACCCGCGCGCGGTTTATTTAAAATCTCAAATCCGCAATGGCACGTATGTCAGAATGGCACTATTGGCTTTGGTGCTAGGCAAGATTACATAATTTAATTTTCAAATTAAAATTTTCATTGAAACATTGCTTCATTGATTGAAAATTGAAAATTGAAAATTGAAAATTGAAAATGCAAGCTAAACTTATTCTCAAAAACGGCACGATCTACGAAGGCGGGTCCTTCGGCGCACCGGTCTCAACCTCTGGAGAGATGGTCTTCTCAACCGGCATGGTCGGTTACCCTGAAAGCCTTACTGATCCATCATACAAGGGTCAAATTTTGATCTTAACATATCCCATTATAGGCAACTACGGTGTCCCTGAACCGTCATTTTGGGAATCAGACCATATACAAGTATCAGGCCTGATCGTCAGTAATTATATTGATACACCCTCGCATTTTCAAAGCCAGAAAACGCTGTCTCAATGGTTCAAAGATGAAAATCTTCCTCTCATTGAGATAAAAGATACAAGAGCCTTAGCCCAAAAAATTAGAGATCATGGTGCTATGCTTGGTAAAATAATCATCGATAACGATGCAGAATTCTACGATCCCAATAAACATAATCTCGTGGAACTTGTATCTACAAAAAAAATATATCTAAGAAAATCGCAAGGCAAACCAAAAATAACAATTATCCTTATCGACTGCGGCGCGAAACGCAATATTATAAAAAACCTGATTAAAAGAGATGTAGATGTTTTAGTTGTGCCCTGGGACACAGATATATTTTCAAATGATTTTCAAAAAAAAATTTCTTCTACCGCCTATAATCTACAACCTACATCCTTATTTGACGCGCTTGTGATCTCCAATGGGCCGGGCGATCCGAAATCAGCTGATTTTACTATAAAAACCGTCAAAAAGGCACTGGCTAACAAAATTCCCACTCTTGGCATCTGTCTGGGTCATCAAATTCTCAGCCTTGCCGCCGGTGGAAATACACGCAAGCTAAAATATGGCCATAGAAGCCAAAACCAACCTTGTTTACTGGAAGGATCTGATCGCTGTTACATCACAACCCAAAATCATGGATTCGAAGTAAACAAAATCCCGCCAGGCTTCAAGCCTTGGTTTATAAATGCCAATGATAATTCCAACGAAGGCATCATACATAAAAAACTGCCTTTTATGTCTGTTCAATTCCATCCGGAAGCAACCCCAGGTCCCAATGACACTGAATGGATATTTGACTATTTTCTGGAAAAAATATGACAAGAAAAAAACCAAAAAAAGTCTTAATTCTCGGCTCAGGCGCTCTCAAAATTGGGCAAGCCG
>CAZJRC010000130.1:0-1253 GCA_964548495.1 uncultured Gammaproteobacteria bacterium
AATTTTGGAGAGCGAGAGATGACGGCTTTTGAGGCGTATGAAAGACTAGAAAAATTGTTTGACTCGATAAATGAAAGAGGCAGAGATGATCAGATTAGACTAGGGGCTTTTGCCGACGGGACGGATTATAGTATTTCACGCATGCAAGAGAATAAATTTGAACGCCTTTATTATGTTGATCTTTATAAAAAAGCGAAAAGAATATTGGAGTTCTGTGTTTATAAACATGGACTGAAGAGTTTGACTTTGCCGCGTTTTGATTTTGAGGTAGCGAATAAGCCTATCCATGGAGAGGATTTAAAATTTAATATATATAATTCAGAGATGTTGGATATGTTTCCTAAATTATCGGCACCATTAGTCAAATGGCTGGAAGGAAATATGAAGGCTAAAAATGTTGATGAAATGACGCCAATTCCTGTTAGGATAAGATTGTCTCCTGAGCTTGAATCCTTAATGGAGAAGACAAAATAATATTCATTAGATTTGCGCGATTGTTTATGAAAGAAGCGGAGAGGCGAAAGCAGGAAATAATTAAAAAAATTCCATTTACCATACGAGCCCATCATCTGTCCCAGTTTAAATAAATTTAAGACTACTGCCGGAGTGTTAAAACAGGTTTTGAGAAAAAGTATAGAGAAGGAAAAAACGGCATAGAGATTTTATATGAGCGGGAGACTATTGGTTAATTTGGCAGTTGCGAAGTGCGGGTTTTGATTGTATAGTTGAGATGATGAAGTATCTTCAAAAAACAGATCCGCAGATTTATGAATTAATTAAGCAGGAGGAGAAACGGCAAAGGGAAGTGCTTGAGATGATCCCTTCGGAAAATTATACCTCGCGGGCGGTAATGGAAGCGTTGGGGACGGTGCTGACCAATAAATATTCAGAAGGGTATCCGGGCAGGCGCTATTATCAAGGGAATAAGGTGATTGACAGCGTTGAGTTGTTGGCTCAGGAACGGGCGAAAAAACTTTTCGGGGTGCCTTATGTGAATGTACAGCCGCTTTCCGGATCCCCCGCAAATGCCGCGGTCTATATGGCTTTGCTTAATCCGGGAGACAAAATAATGGGGCTGGCATTAGCTTTCGGGGGACATTTGACGCATGGGGCGGCAAATACTTTTTCAAGCAGATTTTTCAGAAGCGTTTCCTATACTCTGGGCAAGGACGGATTTTTGGATTATGACGCAATAGAAAAGCAGGCGATAAGAGAAAAACCGCAAATTATTGTATGCGGATTTACCGCGTATC
>CAZJRC010000130.1:1267-2508 GCA_964548495.1 uncultured Gammaproteobacteria bacterium
TTTGAGCGCTTTGGAAAAATAGCGGACAAAGTTGGGGCTTATTTAATGGCTGATATTTCTCATATTACCGGTTTGATTATAGCCGGGGTACATCCGAGTCCTGTGCCATACGCTCATGTGGTAACTACTACTACTCACAAGACACTTCGGGGGCCGAGGGGAGCGATTATAATGGCCACTGAAAAAGGGCTTAATAAAAATCCCATTCTTTCCAAAAAAATAGACAGCGCGATTATTCCAGGACTCCAAGGCGGGCCGCATGATAATCAGACCGCGGCGATAGCGGTTGCTTTGAAGGAGGCGTCGAGCGCGGCTTTTAAAAGGTACGGTAGGCAAATTGTTGAAAATACAAAAGTATTAGCTGATGGATTATTGAAATATGGATTTGAGTTGATAAGCGGGGGATCAGAGAATCATTTGATTTTGATAGATCTGCGTAACAAAAAAGTTAACGGCCGCGTAGCGGCAATAGCGCTTGAGAAAGCCGGAATTGTGCTTAATTACAATGGCGTGCCGTATGATCCGATGCCGCCATTATATGCCTCAGGCATACGACTGGGTACGCCGGCAATCACAAGCCGGGGGATGAAAGAGGCCGAGATGAAAATAATCGCGAAATGGATTAATGAGGTCATTTCAGAGGTTGAAGGCTATATCCTTAGTAAAGATGAGATAGAAAAGCGTAAAGCTTTGCTTGATAAAGCAAGAGCGTTTATTGAGAGAAATAAAAAACTTTCCGTAATTGCTAAGGACGTGAAGTCTCTTTGCGCTAAATTCCCTGTACCTTAATTATTTAAATTCGCCTCCCGGACCTGGTAAAGGATTATTTGTTTTGTTATGCGGGAAAGTAGGAAATGGATACTGCGCGCCAGAAGACTCTTTTATTCCTGTTTCAGATTGACAAATGGTACCGACAATATTAGCTATAATTTCTTGCAAATTCAGCGCGTTTAAATCGGCCTCTAAATAGTATTGATTGGCGGGAGCAGATGAAACGTCTTTAAGTAGGGTTTCCAGTTGTGGTTTCATTTGCTGGTCGCTTCGTATTGTTTTACTGAAGATACCGATAGAAAAAATTTTAACGCCTAAATTTTTTATATCCTGCGCAATATTTGTCGGCACGCGAGGGTCTTGTTCTGTTGCAAAACAGCGTCCCGTGGGCCATAAGGGATCGCCAAGGATAGGAGGGATTAAGCATTTGCCTGCTCTTGCTGCTTCGGGAGTTTCAGGCACACCATCGC
>CAZJRC010000131.1:0-2507 GCA_964548495.1 uncultured Gammaproteobacteria bacterium
GGAGTGTGGAGATCATTAGCAAATGGAATAGAAAAACACCCTAATGAATTATTCGCCAGAAGATCAGAAGGAAATTCACAAAATAAATATTTTAAACAATCCAGAAAAGACATAAATTCGCTGGCAGAAGAAATTTTTATTGATTGGAGAAAAGAACGCCCAGTGCTTTAGACCGATTAATAACTTAGTCAACATACTATGTCCCAAATCATTTTTTATTTCCTGGAACTTCATAGACATAAATCTCATTTTTTAAGTCTTCATCAATTATCGGCAAATCAATTTTGTAAACGAAAGTTACGATCTTTGTGCCGGGTTTAAGCTCTTTCAATAATTTAGGCTTTAATGCCTCAAGCGCTTTAGGTACTAAATACATGAAAACAATAGTCGCCTCAGATATATCTGCTCTAAAAAAATTTTTCCGTACAATTCTTATTTTTTTATTCAATCCCTTAAAAAAAACTAAAATTCTCGAAATCCAGACGCGCAGAGGATCTATTTCGACTCCTATAGCTCTCGCCCCAAACTCTTTCGCTGCCGTTATAAGCAAAGTCCCATCGCCTGAACCAAGATCGTAAATAATATCATTTTTATCCAACTTTACTCTTTTGCATATTAAACGAGCCCGTCTGGTATTAGTTCTCCACCAAGGCGACCAGGGACTATTCGGCGGCCAAACCATAGAAAGTAATAACAACAATAAAATGATGGTCACAAATATAACTGAATAAGTAACAATATCCATCTGCTTTATTATAATACATAAATCACTTTTCCAATAATATTTTTCCTCCTCAGCCATCCAAAATTTCGACTATCCGTACTGGCTTTTTTATTATCGCCCTCCACAAAATACAGACCATTGTTTATTTTTGTGATTCTTTTAATAAGAGTCTTCCCGTCACGCGGGTCACGAGCAGCGATCAAATCCGCTATTTTTGGAGAACTCAATATATACGCTAATCTATTTATTAATACATAATTACCATCTCTTAACACAGGATGCATACTATTGCCAATAATTTTATATCTATAAATTGGGAATGAGGCATAAACAATTTTTGAAACGATATTTATAATTTTAACTTTTAAGCTGCGGTTTTGATTTTTATATTTGATATTTAAGATTCGAATTATGCTGACTTGGTCTTTTTGAAGATATCATCAATTTCGTCAATAAGTTCTAATAATTTCTGCGCGTCAGAAAGATCAACAGACTTCTTGCTTTGCGAAGCAGCCTTAGTCGCCCGCCAAAACAAATCATGCAGTTGCGGGAATTTCACTAGATGTTCACTCTTGAAATAATCAGTCCAAAGAACCCATAGATGATGTTTTACCAACTCTGCCCGTTCCTCCTTAATCATAATAGCCCGCGTCCTGAAGACTTCATCCTTTGACTCTTGATACTTTTTCATTGTATTGAGGATACTTTCCGCCTCAATCCGCGCTTGGACCGGATCATAAACGCCGCATGGCAAATCACAATGCGCGTAGGCAATTTGCGCAGGAATAATTTTCATCAGAAATTTAATTATTGAATTTTTCACTATAAAAATAATACTAGCAATAAAGGAAAAAACAAGACTGAAATGAAGTATCTAGCAGAATTCGCAGCTCTTTGCTTTTTTCTTGGCGTCTTTTTTAAGTTTGCAGCAGCGTACGCAGCAATACTTTTTCCCATTTTTGGTATACTGCTCGCCTTTTTTTATCTTTTTACCGCATTTAGCGCAGGTATAAATTGCATTGCTGGCAAATAATCCCAAACCAAATACACCCATATATTTACTCTATTATAGAGTATTCTAACTTGTCAACAGCGGAGTAATTTTCTATAGTAATATGTAGCACGCCTTTTTATATATTGATGGAAAATCCAATCTACTCTCTATCCAAAGATGAGGTTTTCGCTCTTTTGCATACTCAGGAGAGTGGTTTGTCAGACATTGAAGCCGCGACGCGCTTAACTAAGTTCGGCCCAAACATACTTAGAGTAAGAAATAAAATTTCGCCGCTTTTTTTATATTTAAGTCAATTTAAAAACACTCTAACTCTGATTCTTGTTATTGCCGTTTTCCTAATCCTCTTCATTTATTATTTTGGGGACAGGGATCAATCGGATTTGATTGAAGCCGGTTTGATTCTTTCAATTGTTATTATGATCACTGTTCTGGGATTTATTCAGGAATACAAAGCGGAAAAAGCCATCGAAGGCTTGAAAAAACTTCTCTCCTTTAAAGCAAAAGTCAGACGTAGTGGTAAGGAATTGGAAATTGATGTCAGCGCTCTTGTGCCTGGGGATATTGTCATTCTTGAAGAAGGATTGAAGGTGCCCGCGGATATGCGCTTGATTCAAGTATTCAGCTTGAGCGTTAATGAAGCATCTCTGACAGGTGAGTCTGTGCCGGTGAGTAAGAAATTAGATGAATTAACCGGAGTAAAACAACTCGCGGATCAAAAAAACATGGTATTTGCCTCAACCTCAATAGCCAGCGGTCGCGGTATAGCTG
>CAZJRC010000132.1:0-2464 GCA_964548495.1 uncultured Gammaproteobacteria bacterium
ATATTATTGCGCTTGTTGGAATGCCTGGAGCAGGTAAAAGCGAAGCATCTCTCTTTCTGCAAAGACAAGGGGTACCTTTCGTCAGATTTGGCGACTTAACCGACGCTGCCGTTGCCGAGATGGGGTTGCCGCTAACTCCGGAAAATGAAAGAAAAGCGCGGGAAAAATTAAGAAAAGATTTCGGCATGGGCATATATGCTACTCGCGCGGAGCCTAAGATAAGAGCCTTATTAGAAAAACATTCAATAATAGGACTAGATGGACTATATTCATGGGAGGAATATCTTTATTTAATCAAACTTTTTCCGCAATTAATCCTTATGCATCTTTTTGCGCGGCCGCAAGTCCGATATGAACGATTATCAAAAAGGGCTAATAGGCAACTAAATATCGAGCAAGGCCGTCAAAGAGATATAGCCGAAATCGATGCGTTGCATAAAAGCGGACCAATAGCAATCGCTGATTATTTAATAAAAAATGAAAGCAATCTCGAAGATTTTCATACGGAACTAAAAAAATATTTAAAAGAAATTCAAGCAAAATAAAAACTTTTGAATTTTGAGATGTAGAATTGATCCCGATTAAATCTGGATTGCGATTTGATTTTTTAAATTTATATTATGATTCCTATCAAAACACCCGAGCAAATAAAAATAATGCAAACAGGAGGACGTATTCTTGGGGAAGTCCTTTTTGAAATTTTGCATGCGGTGAGTCCGGGTATCACAGAAATTGAAATTGATGCCTTAGCCGAAAAATCTATACGCGATAGAGGCGCGGAGCCTGGTTTTATGCGCGTCAAAGACTATCATCACGCGACTTGCATGTCGACTAATGATATTATTGTTCACGGCATACCCGGTAGCTATGAATTTAAAGAGGGTGATGTGGTTGGCATAGATTGCGGAGTCTATTATCAGGGTTTTCATACAGACATGTCCGAAAGCATACGGATCAAAGACGGCAAGCCTCATTTTTATACTGGAAAAGAAAATGGTTATGAAATTGATAAATTTTTATCAATCGGCAAAAAAGCGTTAAATGAAGCAATTAAAGTCGCTGTTTCGGGCAATAGAGTGGGGCATATCTCAAAAACTATACAAGATATTGTTGAGCGGAAAGGCGGTTATTCAATCGTTAGAAGCTTAATTGGTCATGGTGTAGGTAGGCAGTTACATGAAGAGCCTGAAGTTCCTGGGTTTCTCATGAGTGATATAAAAAATACGCCCATACTAAAAGTTGGGATGACAATTGCTGTTGAAATTATTTATAATATGGGCACGCCTGAGACAATCATAGATAAAGACGGTTGGACAATACGCAGCAAAGACGGCAAATTAGCAGGTCTGTTCGAACGGTCCATCGCCATAACCCAAGATGGCCCATTAATTTTAACAAAACTGCCCATCTAAAAATATTGCTCTATTGAAGGTATTTTGCTATAATGCTTCAATGACTCATCAAGGCTCATTCGAAAAGGATGGCATTGTTAAGGAGGCACTGCCTAATACATTATTTCGTGTAGAGATTGATGATGGTACGATTGTTCTATGTCATCTCTCAGGTAAAATGAGAATGCATTTTATTAAAATTTTGCCGGGAGACAAAGTTAAGATTGAAATGACGCCTTACGATCTGAGTCGTGGCAGAATAATATTGCGTTATAGATAGAAAGCAAAGAACTTATGAAGGTACAAGCTAGTGTAAAAAAAAGATGCATGAAATGTAAAATAATTAGACGCAAAGGAGTTGTGCGCGTAACTTGCGACAATCCAAGACACAAACAGCGACAGGGATAAAAGAAATCATGAGAATTGCAGGGGTTAATATACCGGATGAAAAAAGAGTAGATATAGCGCTTGCCTACATTTATGGCATTGGCCGGAATAACGCGCGTGATGTACTTAAAAGTGCAAAAGTTGATCTGAATAAACGTACAAAAACCTTGACAGAAGATGAGGTCAAGAGGATCACGCATTCATTGGACAGCTATAAAACAGAGGGAGATTTGAAGACGGAAATCGCGGGCAATATCCGCAGACTAAAAGAAATAGGATCATACAGAGGATTAAGACATAGTCGTAATCTCCCTGTACGAGGTCAGCGAACTCGTTCCAACGCGCGTACCAAAAGAGGTAAGAGGGTGACTATTGGAGCGATCAAGAAAGAAATAATGGCGAAGACAGAAACAGCACAAAAAACTAAACAGGCAGCAGGGAAATAATTATGAACAAGCCAGAAAAAGTTTTAAAAAAACCATCTAAAACGAATATTAAACCAAAAACAGGCAATGCTATTATTACGCAGCACGGAAGAATTTATATTACTTCAACTTTTAATAATACTTTAGTAACCGTCACAAATGATAAAGGCGATACTATTGGCTGGAGTTCCTCAGGCCACAAAGGCTTTAAGGGTACACGTAAATCTACACCCTATGCTGCTTCACTTGCGGTAGAAGACG
>CAZJRC010000133.1:0-314 GCA_964548495.1 uncultured Gammaproteobacteria bacterium
ATCTCATGAGATCGCCACGGCTACTTTGTAGCCTCGCGATGACAGTTTTATGTTAGAACCGTGAACAGTTACGAACGATTTCTTTATTTGACATTTTTAGTGTTTAATGAAATTATTATGGTGTAGTGATATTTCCAAAAGAATTAACAACGGTAACACCATTTTCAAAATACTTGGCCATAGCGCTATTTATCCTTTTTCCAATTTTAGGATTTTATCTTGGAATAAAATATCAACAAGCAGTATCTCAAGTACCATCTTTACCTGCTTTATCTCCCTTTCCCACTCTAGCACCGATACCGACACCACTAAGG
>CAZJRC010000133.1:324-2442 GCA_964548495.1 uncultured Gammaproteobacteria bacterium
AAATGATTACTGATTCACCTGAGGAAGAACCACCAACAGAAGTACCAGAACCAACAAAAGGACAACTATTAATTAGGCCTTTAACATGGACTGGTTGGAACACCTATGTCGATGAAGACAAACTCTATTCTTTTAGTTTTCCTGCCTCATGGAAAGTTGAGGTAGATAATGAAAGAAGGCCAACTGTGCGACTCCTCTTCTTTGAAGACAATTTAGAATATGTTTTTAAATTTTGGAAAATAGGAGATTACGCCTTATTTCACGGTGAACAAGAAGATATAAGCGCTGAGGAAACGAAAGTAACCTATGGAGGGAAATCATTTAGTAAGGTAATTTATTACAGAGACAGTAAACCAATCATTATCTGGCTTGGATTAGATGACGATCCAGCTATGCAAGCGCCTTTTAATTACGTCGAAATTGATGTTCCCCCAACAAATACCGATAAATATATTCAGATTTTTGACCAAATTCTCTCTTCGCTTACGTTTGATCTTCCCTGATTACACCGCAATACACACCGGCGCAATACACACCGGCGCAATACACACCGGGTTTGTATCGCCTTGACACGTAAGGATCAATTTGTTAATGTTAAATCGTGCCGTACAGATCAGTCCCACTTGTAAACGAAGAATATTATCATATTTATAATCGTGGAGTAGCTTATCAAAATATATTTAAATATAAAAAAGATTATGAGCGTTTTCTCATGTCTATTCATTATTACCAATTTAGAAATATCCCGATTAGACTCTCAAAATTTTTACAAATACCTATTGAAGACAGATCGAAAATATTCAGACAAATTATCAAATCTAATGATAAAATCATTGATCTTATCGCATTCTGTCTAATGCCAAATCATTTTCATTTCTTAATTAAACAAAATTCCATTGATGGAATCTCAAGGTTTTTGAGACTAACTATCAATAGTTATGCACGGTATTTTAATACTAAATATAAAAGAGTCGGATCTTTATTTCAGGGAATGTTTAAAGCAGTACATGTTGAAACAGATGAACAATTACTGCATTTATCAAGATATATTCATCTAAATCCCCTAGTTTCGTATGTTGTAAAAGAGCAAGACTTTATTTCCTATCCATGGTCTTCGTTGTCAGAATATATAAAAAATGAAGCAAACTTAAGCAGTCCTCAGTCAATACTACGCAATTTTTCTAATGACCAGAGATACTTAGATTTTGTACTCGATCAGGCAAATTATGGAAAAGAATTAGAAAAGATCAAGCATTTAAAATTTGATTAAACCTTAAGTGTCAACCTAAGACAAACCGGGTGTGGAAGTTTGGAAGTTTTGTATGATTATTCTAGGTATTGAGACATCTTGCGATGAGACTTCGGCAGCGATTGTGGAAGGGAATGACGACTCAATAATTTTAAAATCGAATGTCGTCGCCTCATCTCTATCTCTTCATGCAAAAACAGGCGGGATAATACCTGAGACCGCGGCCCGTATGCAGCTTAAATACATGATCCCTGTACTGCAAGAAGCGCTTGAAAAAGCACATCTTGAACTTGGAGGCATTGATGCTGTTGCTGTCACATATGGACCCGGACTAATCGGTTCGCTTCTGGTTGGTGTGGAAACAGCAAAAACTCTTGCTTTTGTTTTGCAAAAACCGATCATACCTGTAAACCATATGATCGGACATATTTACGCCAACTTCATAGGCGTAAGTTCAAAGTTAAAAGTTAAAAATTCAAAATTAACTAATGAAATAAAATTTCCATTGATTACATTAGTTGTATCCGGGGGACACACTGATTTATTATTGATAAAAAGTCATGGGGAATATAAATTGCTCGGCGGGACCAGAGATGATGCGGCGGGAGAGGCATTTGATAAAATCGGAAGATTAATTGGACTTCCATATCCGGCTGGTCCTGAAATTGAAAAAACAGCAAAACTCGGCGACCCCAAACGTTTTCATTTCCCAAGACCGCTAATCGGCTCGGATGATTACGATTTCAGCTTTAGCGGTTTGAAAACAGCAGTATTTCGGGAAGTTAACAGACTTCATAATCCGAATCTCGCATACGCGAGAGATTCTTCGGCTTCGCCTCAGAATGACATGAATGAACAAACTATCCATG
>CAZJRC010000134.1:0-580 GCA_964548495.1 uncultured Gammaproteobacteria bacterium
AATCCTTGCCCCTATTGAGTCCCTGCGCGTCTCCGTACTTTTAAGTATAGCCAGCACTCTAGTCCTTGGCTTCTTCGCCTCGGCTTACTTCTCTAGAAAAATACAAAAAATATTAGCCGGCATACAAAAGGAAACAATTTAAGATGACCAACGAAGTCGCTTTTTTTATCTATAGCCTATTCTATCTCGCCGCGATTCTGACGCTTTTTGCCTTTGGCAGAGCCGGGCTTTTAGCCGCTCTGGTTATGTATCTTATGCTGGTAAGTTTGTTTGGTGCGTCAATGATTAATCTCTTCGGATTTATCACCAACGCGGCCAACGTCTTTTATGCCGCCACTTTCCTCGCCATGAATATTCTGCTCGAGCACTATGGACCAAAATACGCCTACAGATTTGTCCTGATCGGCTTTTTCACTATTGGTTTTTTTACGCTCATCGCCCATTCTGCCTCAACGCTCATTCTCGCGAACGAAACTGCCGCTTCTAATTCAGCTCTGCAAACAATTTTTACTCTTGTTCCCAGAATTGCCTTTGCCAGCCTCACTGCCTATTTGACTGCTCATCTGCTCAACATCAAAAT
>CAZJRC010000134.1:590-2361 GCA_964548495.1 uncultured Gammaproteobacteria bacterium
CAGATTGGGAATTAAGAAATATGAAACGAGCTTTATCTAAATTTTATATTATGATCTATAATTTAAACATCAAAATCTATTGGTATTTTCTCAAAACTACGGGCAGGAAAAACCTTTGGCTTAGAAATATAGGCAGCCAGATTATCGCCCAAATTCTTGATAGCCTTATCTTCTTCACTATTGCTTTTTATGGCGCCCTCCCGCTTAATATGCTTGCAGAAGCCATGATCATAGGCTTTTTCCTCAAAGCCGAAATAACCATTCTTTCAACTCCTTTTCTCTATCTAAGTTACCGGCTCTATAAACCGAATAAATTAAATGGGGGGGGTAAACCACGAATTTCATAAATATGCAGCAAACACGCCTCATCATTCTTACTATTATTTCCGTCACCCTATTTATTGGAGGCATAATTCTGCTGCTTTCCAATGTTGTCTTCTGGTCGCTGTATTTTGCCGTCCCTTCAATTCAAATAGGCATCGTCCTCTTAATTCTGGTTTTTGAAAAAGCCTCACGACAGACGCTTGATGAAAGGATCGAGGAAGAAATGCTCACACAAAAAAACAATCCTTCTCCTCCAACACATAAGCTTAGCTAAACCAACAAAAATCTGCTTCTGCTTCATTATGTTATAATTGTTTTTCTTCTGCTTTATATCGCTTTTGGCAAAAATTCCACCACCCATAAGCATCATAAATAATTTCCTCTGTCTCCGTTTGAATTGACAGCCAATTCGCGTTCTAATATTGTTCCCCTCCACCTTCTCATCCTCACACTATTCAATATCGGCAGAATAACCAGTAATAGCAGCGAATATTCAAGGGTTTCAACATTCATAAAAATTTATTATCTTGCGCCAAAATAGCGAATACATTATTATTGAGCAATTGAATTATGCGTAAAATCTTCCTCATATCTATACCCGCTTTAATTGCCGGCTTGATTATTGGTTTCACCTTGCCGAAGGAGGCAATAAATTATCAAGTCGGAGAAAACGCGTCTCAAGTCAGAGAAGGCTTCGATGGCTTTATCAATCCTCTATTAGAATGCGAGATATCCGAAGGAAGGATCAACAAAGAAATCATCTCCTTCAAAAACTTAATAACAGAATATACAGACCAAAAAACCACTGATGGCTCAGCACAAGCAATTTCCGTGTATTTTAGAGACCTCAACAACGGACCGTGGATCGGAATCAACGAAAAAACGGATTTTGCTCCTGCAAGTCTCTTGAAAGTGCCTATGATGTTGGCCTACTTGCATAGAGCGCAGTCAAATCCGGAAATACTTATAAAAAAAATAAAATTTACCAAAACTAAAGACCGGACTCAAATCCAGCATTTCAAGCCCGCGCTTAAACTTGAAGAGGATAAAGAATACGCGATTGATGAACTTATTGAAAGAATGATTATCTATTCCGACAACAACGCTCTGCGTCTTCTTGGAGAAAATATCAACAAGCGGGAATTGGATAGCCTCTACGCAAATCTCAGCGTAAACATCTCTAATTCGCAAAAGGCATTGAATTTTATGAATATTAAACAATACGCCACATTCTTCCGCGTGCTTTACAATGCTTCCTACCTCAATCAAGATATGTCCAATAAAGCCCTAAGCATACTCAGCAAAACTGCCTTCCCTCAAGGAATAGTTGCCGGTATTCCCAAAAAAATTATAGTCGCGCATAAATTTGGAGAGATTAGCAGCCGAAACAGCTACAATCAGCTTCACGATTGCGGCATTGTTTATTACCCGTCGCGTCCTTATCTTC
>CAZJRC010000135.1:0-2354 GCA_964548495.1 uncultured Gammaproteobacteria bacterium
GGTTTGTCTTTATCTTCAAATCTTCGCTTTCCTATTTTTCTAAATAACAGATCCGAGCTTATTAAGAGACTTATAGAGAATGGTATTTATTTGCCTGACATTTGGTATTCTGACGTTGCTCCGGATTGTCCTATCGCTGTTAGTATCTCAAAGAAAATTTTAAATTTACCGACGCATATTAATATATCAGAGAATGATGCAATAAAAATATCTAAATTTTTAAATTTATGGATACAAAAATAATTAAGGATAGAGATATTTGGGAGAATTTTATTGTCAAACAAACGGAAGCAAATTTTTTACAGTCGTGGTATTGGGGAGAATTTCATAAGCATTTGGGGAAGGTTGTTGTGAGAGTTGGATTTTATAAAGATAAGAAGTTGGTTGGCGTGACTCAGTGCATAGTTGAGAATGCTAAGAGGGGGAGATATTTGACTGTGCCGGGCGGTCCGATTATTGATTGGAACGATGAGGAGTTGATGAAAGTTGTGTTTAGCGAAATTAAAAGGATTGGGATCGATGAAAAATGTGTCTTTGTACGAATCAGGCCGCAGTTAATTGACAGTGAGTCGGCAAGGGAGATTTTTGAGAGCGAGGGTGCTAGGAGCGCGCCGATGCATTTGCACGCAGAGCTTTCCAATGTATTGGATATAACGAAGAGCGAAGAAATGTTGTTGGCGGGGATGCGAAAAACAACCCGTTATGAAATACGAAAAGCCATAAAAATGGGTATAAAAATAGAGAGAGGACAAGACGAAAAATTTATAAAAAGTTTTTATAATTTGCAGGTTGCAACCGCGAAGCGGCAGAAGTTTGTGCCTTTTTCATATTCATTTTTCAGGGAGCAATTTCAGATATTTTTTAAAGAAGATCTCGCGCTTTTATATACCGCATCCTACGCAGGGAGAGTGTTGGCGCAAGCATTTATCATTTTTTATGGAACAGAGGCGGTGTATCATTATGGCGCGAGTACTGATGATGGCCGGAAATATCCGGGTGCGTATATTTTGCAATGGGAAGCTATTCGTGAGGCAAAGCGGCGGGGAATGAATTGGTATAATTTTTGGGGGGTAGCGGATGAAGACGCAAAAGAGCATCGATTTAGCGGCGTATCTGTATTTAAGCGAGGTTTTGGCGGAGAAGATATAGCGTATTTGCACGCACAAGATCTGGTGATTGAAAAGTACCGGTATATGATTAATTATTTGATTGAAATTGCGAGGAAGAGACTTAGAAGAGTATAAATAGCGTGAGGGAAGTAGTGGTTATTGTACGTTAAAAGTAGGGTTAATGTAGGCCTAATAGTCAAGTTGATTAATTTTTATTGTGTTATAATGCGTATTATATAAAGGTTAAACTATGCAGAAAGAATTTGAATTATGGAGTGGAGATCTTGATAAAAGAGTATTTAACTTTTTTGTTAATAAATTCAATAGGGATGTTAATAAAAAAATAGATCAAAATAAAAGACCATTGACACAAGAGGAGATAGAAATAGGAGAAAAAGAGAAGGCAGCATGGGAAGAGAGATTGGATGGAGACATAGAAGTAGCAGATTTACCAGAAATAGTGACAACGGATGTAAGAGACAAATTTAGAGAAGACGGGATAACCCTTAAATTCATACCTGAACTTAATGTTGGCAGCATGCACGATTTAAGAAACAGCGGCACACGCTTATTTGTAGAAAGTATTATTAAACGTTATAAGGGCTTGGAGCAATTTAACGGCGTTAATGAAAAAAAAGCGGTTCATAAAACTACAGCCTTGCTGGATGAAAGGTATTGGTATTTTGTTAAAGAAGGGCGTATTCCGTTCCCAATTTTTTCAAAGAAATGGATAGCAGTTGATGACTTAGAAAATGCTGCTTTAGTGGGCGATAAATCGATACTAAGCAGATTAGGACTAAGTGTTGGCTTTGATGTGTCTTTTGTAGAAGCAAGGAAGGCTATTGCTCAGGAAGGTAAATCGATTTTGGAGCATTTTGGGTTTTCCAGCAGGAGAGCAAAAGTAGATATATTAAAAGCTCCTGATGTAATACTGTTAAGACTTAGGGAAGAAGGGGCTGATACTAAGACGGGGGTTTTTGAGCTTACTAAAACAAAAATGACAGGTAAGGGTTCGGAATACCGGGCGAGTATTGGCGCTCTTCGAGCTGATATGCCACAAGGCGTACAGTTTGAGAAATCTCTGGATAAGGCGAAAGAGGTGTATGTGCGACCAGCGATAATTTTGGAATCAAAGTAATCTTCTTAGCTCCTGTTTTATATATTGGTGCCGAGAGGGGGAGTCGAACCCCCACAGCCTTGCGACTAGTAGTTTTTGAGACTACCGCGTATACCATTCCGCCACCT
>CAZJRC010000136.1:0-1380 GCA_964548495.1 uncultured Gammaproteobacteria bacterium
TTAGGAGCCACAATTTCAGTATTATTTGGGGCAAGGCATAACTTTACAAGTAAAGGATTTGATACAAAAACCATTCCTACTTCACAAACTGTTGGAGGGATGATTTATTGGTATTTACAAAGAAAGCTGGGAATTGCAGCCAATATAATCGCGCATAGCGTAGATAATTCCAGATCACTATCTAGATTATCTAAATAATATATTACCTCTAAGCTATCTTTTTTGTCGGAGACGAGGGAATTGAACCCTCTACCTCTCGGTCCCGAACCGAGCGTTCTGCCGATGAACTAGTCTCCGATAAGCGTTTTTTATTGTACTTTCTTTTGTGTTAAAATACAAATTAGATTGCCCGGTTTTGTAGAATTGTGGCATATATATCTAATATAAGAATTAACTTAGTTGCCATAGATTCCTGCTTTCGCAGGAATGACGAGGGATCAGGAATGACGAGGGATCAGGAATGACTGGGAGGTCATAATTGATTTATTAGTTTATGTATTGATGTATTTTGTCCCTGTAGTTCAATGGATAGAACAGCCCCGTCCTAAGGGGCCAATGGAGGTCCGATTCCTCTCGGGGATACATCAAAAAAATCAAAAATTAAAAATCATCCGTCAGCTGACGGATCAAAAATATTGAGCTTCTATTTCCTGAGTTTCCCACTTTTATCATTATTATTTATTTTACGCTAACGCTGGATTTCTCGCTACGCTCGAAATGACAAAATGTTTAGATAAAAACCGCACTAATTGGGAAACTCAAGAGCTTCTATTTCAATCCGATGGTATAAAGAGTGGGGGAGGTGTTGGGATTGCTAAAGTTTGTAAGGATGACTATTTTGGAGGAATTAGGCCAAGGGACGGCGAAAGCCTCATCAAAAGGACCGGCAAAAATCGTGATATTGTTTGATCCGTCATCATCCATTATGCTTATTTTTTTATCATTTATATATAGTAAATGCGTTGAATTTGGCAGCCATTTAATGGGCAAGACGCAATTTTCAGAGACTAGCTTATCTTTATCGGGATAAGGTGATAAATTCTCCAGCGCTTGCATTTTCGAGGGCAAACATGAATCAGGCAATTTCACAGGTATGCGCATATTAGTGTCTTCTTTGATGACGTAGACATAGACCTCTCCCGCAGCAAGCTGTCTTTGCTCAAGAAGAGTGTTAATTGATAACCGGCGGGGCTTGATGATGATGGGTAATTCAGCTGAAGTTGAAGCAGAATATAAGATTTTTGTTTCATCGGGGGACAGAGCAAGAACAGAGAAATGCTCTTTGATTATTCGCGATAGGTTGTTTTTGAGGCCAGAGTAAAGGCGGCTATCTCTTTCCTGCTTTTGTTGTTTCCATGTATCGAATACGCTTTGCAATAC
>CAZJRC010000136.1:1490-2191 GCA_964548495.1 uncultured Gammaproteobacteria bacterium
CTATCAGGAGACCATTGAAGTTTGGATTGCGAAAATAGATCTAGTGTGTCGTCAGCTATTTTGGTTGACGAGTTTTGCAGAGTCAAAATAGGAACCTCGATAAAGCTGCTCATATTCAATATATAAATACCGTTTTTGCGAATTGACGATTCGGAAGCTATTTGGAAGGCAATTTTTGTGCCTGTAGGATCGATCAGGGGATTTTGGACAGGAGTCCTGGCTATACTTTCGAGTCTAGGAGCGACAGGGAAAAGCAAGGCTTGCGCTTTGGTAACAACTTCCTCTTCAATTTTGAGCTTTTTTTCCCAAGGGAAATAGCCTTCTTTTTGGATCTTAATAATATAAGTGCCTGGCGCTAAATTGATGGTACTGTCCGTGGCAGTTGTTAGATGGTTATCTATAAATACCTGCGCGCCGTTGGGGGAGCTATTTGCTACCAGAATTCCGGTTTTGGCAATTTGCGGCAGGTCTTGATTGAAGGTTATACGATAGCCTTTACCAAATAATATTACTAATATAGTCGCGAAGACAAGAGAAGACATAATGAATAAGGGGATTAGTATTTGCCTTTTCATATTTGGGATATGCATGATTATACTCTGCTAGAGCGTCCTCTTGCAAGTAAACGGACGCGAGATTATAATCAATTATAGATGAAGCTAAAGGAGAAAATTTGATATACTAAGTATATGTTATGATAT
>CAZJRC010000137.1:0-484 GCA_964548495.1 uncultured Gammaproteobacteria bacterium
TAGAAGCAATATTATTTGTATTTGTTGTAAAATTATTTTGCAAATAAGTCACATAAATAATTGTATAATAGGAAATATAATTGAATTTATGTAAATTTGTGTAATTTAGTATAAAAGTAGTATAATTCTCACACATGGAGCGTTTGCTTGGACTCACAATTTCATCTTTTTTCGTCACTGCTATCCTGCTTGTTCCCTTCATCGATTTCCTTTACAAAATAAAACTGAAAAGGCCAAATCAGGAAACCCGCGATATGTTCAATAAAAGAACGCATCTATTTGATAAATTCAATGCCTGGAAGAAGTTTAATCGCAGACAACCCAAATCCTACAGCTAATATCAAAATTCCAACAATCACCAATTTTAAAATTCTGCCTGTAAAATTTTTGTCAATCAAATAAATTGCGCTATAAATTAAAATAAGCATGAACACATATGGTATGTAAATGACACCTCCAACAAAAATAAGAAAAGCGATAAACA
>CAZJRC010000137.1:494-2182 GCA_964548495.1 uncultured Gammaproteobacteria bacterium
CAATGCCTGGAAAGTGGGTACTCCTTACGGAGGCGGATTATTAATTATAGTTATTGCCACTATAACCTCTTTTTGGGCATATGGAATTCTCAATATTAATGTCAAGCCCGCGGAAATGTTTGTATTATTTTTTTCCTTTATAGGATTTGGTATGCTTGGTTTTTATGATGATCTGAAAAAGTTGATCGGAGGGAAAGATGGATTCTTCGGTCTTAGATTCCGGTACAAGTTTATTATTCAGTGGATACTGGCGTTTATAATAGCTTTTGTATTCTATTACCAATTACATTATGATTTCATATTCATTCATGGATTTGGCATTATAAATATCGGACTGCTTTTCATTCCATTTGCCGCGATAGTAATCGTATCTTTCGTCAATGCATTCAATATTACCGACGGCTTGGACGGCTTGGCGGGAGGACTTTTTCTAATTTGCCTGGTAGCTTTTCTGATAATCAATCAGCAGCTTGATCTTCCTCTGGGCGCGTTTCTGGCAATCCTCTTAGGAAGTGTTGCTGCTTTTCTGTATTTTAATATCTATAAGGCAAGGCTATGGTTGGGAGATGTCGGATCGCTGTCGCTTGGGGCGGTATTGGCGGTCACCGGACTTCTGACAGGGAAGGCTCTGGCTTTGGGAATTATCGGAGGAATATTTGTAATAGAAGTTGCTTCATCGCTCATCCAATTACTGGGGAAGAAATATCTTGGCAGAAAAATTTTCCCTGTTGCTCCATTTCATCTATACTTGTTGAAGAGAGGGTGGGAAGAGCCAAAAATTGTAATGCGCGCCTGGCTAATCGGCTTTTTCCTCGCTGTACTGGGTATATTTATAGCCCGCATCTAAATGAAAAAAACGGACGTTATCCTGTTAAGCGTGATTACATTTCTAACGCTATTTGGACTCCTAATGGTTTATAACGCCTCGTCGGTGCGAGCGTTCATAGATTTCAATGGAGATAAATATCATTTCCTGCGGGATCAAGCTATATGGTTAAGCATGGGCTTCATCGCGCTTTTTGTTTTTTATTTTTTCGACTATCATAAATTGCGTTTATTCTCTATGCCGCTTTTAATAATAGCGCTTGCTTGCCTGATCGGGGTTTTTCTGCCTGGAATTGGGGCGGGAGCGTTAGGCGCCAACCGCTGGATAGATCTGTATTTAGTGAGCTTTCAGCCGGCTGAGCTAGTCAAACTGATTATGGCGATTTATCTTGCCGCGTGGTTTTCAAAAAAAGAACAAAGGCAGCTTTTATCATTTTCTTTGGTGGTTGGAATTATCTTAATCCTGATACTTTTGGAGCCTGATTTGGGTACAGCCACGATTATTCTGACTGAGGCAACAATAATATACTTCCTTTCAGGCGGAAATGTAAAACATTTTTTTATTTCCATGCCTATTCTCGGCTTAGCATTGTTAGCAATAATAAAAATAGAACCATATAGAGCTTCCCGTCTGACTAACTTTATAAATGTCAATAAATCGCTAGCGGGGATTGATTACCACTTGAAACAAATACTAATTGCCCTGGGAACAGGCGGCATATTCGGACTTGGCATTGGAAATTCAAAACAAAAATACGGCTATCTCCCGGAAAGCATGACAGATGCTATTTTCCCGATAATTGCTGAAGAGCTGGGATTTATCGGAGCAAATTTACTGATTATATTATTCATAGTTGTAATAT
>CAZJRC010000138.1:0-2124 GCA_964548495.1 uncultured Gammaproteobacteria bacterium
AACTTATACCCCACTACTTGACATAGAGCCGGGCAAAATCCCTTTCAGCGATCATACTTTTATCTATTTATTAATAATTTTCTTTATCTAGTGGTTTTGTTTATTGATTTATTTCTATGATTTCTGAGGATTGTTTTTTTCGATATCTTTCCCTATTTTATTTCTACTAATTGCCATTTTACGTGCTCCCGCAAATCCCATACCAAGACCAGCTATGGTTAGTACTGCATGAAGTTTGTCTGTTTTAGCGTAAACTATACGACTTCGCGATTCAAGCTCATGATTAAAATCTCTCTCTGCTTTTAGAATTTTTCCAGCATTATTTAACCAATCTAAATCTTTATTTGTAAGAGTGTGATAGCCGATATTATCTACTTTTATATGAGCTTCAGCTATATTTTTTTTACCGGGTAAATGATGTTTAATTTCTAATTCCGTTGAAATTTTCTCTATTTCTTTAGCATCATATTCTTCAACGCCAAATTTTGCGAACAAACTCATCACAGCAAGCGCAAGTAAAAGCTTACCTTTTTTAAGTGCTTTTTCATTTGAGGATTGAAGATCTTTATTTTGCGATCCATGATCTATTTTATGTTCTTGTTCAGACATATCCGTAATTATGTATTAAATTGAATTACTTTGTCCCCTCTGTCCAGGAGGAAAGGTAGATTTTTTGCTCTTTGGTTAATTTATCAATACTTATCCCCATTGCTTTTAATTTAAGCTGTGCGACCATAATATCAAGTTCTTTTGGTAAAACATGCACGCTGTTTGTAAGCTTCCCTTTTTGTTTGACGAAATATTCCGCCGCGAGCGCCTGATTGGCAAAGGACATATCCATGACCTCGGCGGGATGACCCTCGGCTGCCGCTAAATTCACCAGCCGTCCCTCACCAAGCACATATAATTTATTCCCTGTGGGCATCAGGTACTCATCCAGAAACGAGCGTAAGCGTCTCTTGGACTTTTTTATTTTCTCAAGTCCTTCCATGTCAATTTCTATATCAAAATGCCCGGAATTGGCGATGATGGTACCGTTTTTCATTTTCTTCATAAGCGCAACAGGAATAACATGCTTGTTGCCTGTTACTGTAACTACAATATCCGTGAGTCCTTCATCAACCGCGGATTCAAGCTTCTTCACGATAAACCCGTCCATGGCCGCCTCCAATGCTTTGACCGGATCTATTTCCGTGACATAAACATCCGCACCCATACCGCGCGCTCTTGTGGCGAGGCCTCTGCCGCACCATCCATAACCGCAAACCACAAATGATTTTCCGGCGAGGAGGATATTGGTAGCGCGGATGATGCCGTCAATGGTTGACTGTCCTGTGCCATAACGATTGTCAAATAAATGCTTGGTGTCTGAATCATTGACTGCGATTACCGGCACAGCCAAAGCTCCCTCTTTCTCCATAGCTTTCAAACGGATGACGCCTGTGGTTGTCTCCTCAGATGAGCCGATGATATTTTTCAATAATTGTTTTCTTTTAGTATGCAGCGCATGTATCAAATCAGCGCCGTCATCCATAGTTATATTGGGCTTATAATCCAAGGCCTGATTTAGATGTTTGAAATAAGTCGCGTTATCTTCGCCCTTGATAGCAAAAACCGGTATGCTGTTGTGCTTGACTAGAGAAGCAGCGACTGAATCTTGAGTAGATAAAGGATTAGAGGCACAAGCAACAACGTGTGCCCCACCGGCCTGGAGCGTGATCAGTAAATTGGCAGTCTCACTGGTAATATGCAGACAAGCAGCCAAAGTCAGCCCCTTCAATGGTTTTTCTTGTCCGAAGCGTTCTTTAATAGTTTGTAAAACCTGCATTTGGCGTGAAGCCCACTCAATCTTGAGCTTACCTTCCTCGGCAAGTTTAATATCTTTTATGTCGCAGGAGATTTGTTTGGACATTTTAATTTATAATTTTCAATTTTCAATTTTCATTGAATTTTTAATTCTTTAATTTTTAAACTTTGGAATAGTTTTTGCAAATTAAATAACAATCTTTGTATTATATGCATCTTGATAACGTTTTGTAAACTGGCTTTTTGTAAATTTGTACTCTTGGGTTCCATAATGCTCAATCGCGTAAGAAGCGGAAATCGAACCCATCTGTCCGCAAG
>CAZJRC010000139.1:0-2080 GCA_964548495.1 uncultured Gammaproteobacteria bacterium
TATTAAGGGCTATGAGTGGCTATTGAAAGAGTTTCCAAAAGAATTTGTGGTGATAGACGCTACGAAAAAAGTGGAGGAAGTGACGAAAGAGATCATTTCTAAGATCAAAAATAAGAAATTAAAAAGTAAAGATAAAAATATTAATGATGGTGGGTTATTATGATACTTGGGCCGAAAATATTATTACAATTAGTTAAAGAGCAAAAGCTGGTTGAGGGACTAAGCGAGCGGGAGTTGACTAATCCTGAAGGGGCGGGGTTTGATCTGCGTTTGGGGGAGGTTTTTGAGATTTCAGGAAAAGCTTTTCTAGGAGAAACACATAGAAAAACACCAAATATTAGATCAATTATTGTATATAAAGAGGATAAAAAACAATCGGTAAAGATAAATCCCGGCGATTTCTTTTTGGTGAAAACAATTGAGAAGATAAATCTTCCGGTAGATTTGTCAGCTGTAATTTTACCGAGAACGACTACGTTTCGCAGCGGTCTTTTTATGCGAACTGGACCTATCCAGCCAGGATATCAAGGAGAATTGACGTTTGGGTTGAAAAATGAAGGCCCAATAACGGTTGAAATTGAGATGGGTGCCAGATTCGCGCATGTGATATTCCATGAAATAAAAGGCGGAGGGAGTTTGTATCGAGGGCAGTGGCAGGGCGGACGGGTGACGACAAAAAAGAGAGAGAAACAAGTGTAAGGATGGGCAGAGAAGAATATGATGAAATCGCGGAAAAATCATGAAGAATATCAGTATCTAAATCTTTTAAAAGATATTTTGAAAAATGGCGCTGATAAATCGTTGTTTTTTACGCCGGAAGTATTGGAGGAGTATAAAAAAAAGGGACAGAGACCGCCATATATTCGTTCTGTTTTTGGGAGGCAAATGCGTTTTGATCTGACAAAGGGTTTTCCATTACTTACCACGAAAAAAGTATTTACCAGGGGTGTTTTTGTCGAGCTACTGTGGTTCCTGAGCGGTTCTTCAAATATTAAATATTTAGTGGATAATAATGTACATATTTGGAATGAGTGGGCGTATAAAAGATATTTCAAATCTCAAAACTCAAATTTCAAAACTACATCTCAAAGTTCAAAAATTAATAATGCTGAAAAAATATTGACGCAAGAAGAGTTTATTGAGAAATTGAAAGAATTGCCTATGGATGATCCATTTGTGAAAAAGTGGGGGGATTTGATTACGATTTATGGGAGGATGTGGAGGAGGTGGCCTGCATCCGATGGGCGGGAGATAGATCAGTTGGGTTGGGCGATTCAAGGTCTTAAGACCAAGCCTTATAGAAAATCTTATGTAGTTTCGGCATGGAATCCGGATTTTATTTATGCGATGGCTTCAAAGGGTAATTCAAATGAGGTGCCGCCGTTTTGCCATACGATGTATCAATTCGCGGTGGTTGACGGGAAATTTAATTTGGGATTATATCAGAGGAGCGGGGATTTGTTCCTTGGCGTGCCTTTCAATATTGCCAGCTACTCGTTATTGCTCCTGATGGTTTCACAAGCGACGGGTATGCAGCCTGGCGAATTCGTGCATTTTTTGGGGGACGCGCATATTTATTCCAATCATTTTGATGCCGCGGCCGAGCAATTAAAGCGTGAACCACGCTCTTTTCCTATTGTGAGACTTAATCCTAATGTTAAAAACATTGATGATTTTAAATTGGAGGATATTATTGTTGATGGTTATGATCCTCATCCCGCGATTAAAGCCGAGATAGCTAATATAGGAGGGTTTTGATGAATAAGCCAAGAATCAGTATTGTTGTCGCGGTTGGGGAGAATAGAGAAATTGGGAGAGGAAATAAGCTGCTGTGGGATATACCTGAGGACAGGAGGCGGTTTCGGGATATTACCCGCGGACATGTAGTGATTTGGGGTAGAAAAACTTTTGAGTCAGTATTGGGATATATTGGCAAAGCTCCGCCGGGGCGGATAAATATCATCATAACGAGGGATAAAAATTATCCACTCATGTTACGAAAGTTTGTCATTTCGAGCATAGCGAGAAATCCAGCGAAGCGCAATAAATACGGCGCTCACGCGCCTGGATCTCTCACTTC
>CAZJRC010000140.1:0-1578 GCA_964548495.1 uncultured Gammaproteobacteria bacterium
GGAGGCTTGGGCTTAGGTTTGGTGGGGGAGGTTGGCAGACAAGCCGCAGGATCAGGAAAGAAATAGGGAAAGGAAGATATGGAAAGAGAAGTAAATAGCACAGGAAGACGTGGGGATCAGAAAATGAGAGATAGGGCGCGACGAGGAGTGGCGAAAGAAGTGGTGGATTCTTATTTAATCAGATGGACAGAGAATAATCCGCTCATACGCGCAGTATTGTGGCGATTGACTCATTGATTGCTGTTTTGGAAATTAATTTCAAATTTTATTGATAGGGATTGTTTCCTCTCGGCTTCGCTTAGAGTAAACTTCCTCGCAATGATATCGGTTTGATGGGATTGCAACGCCCTGCATTCTCGCGTTATCCTCGAAATGATAGTGCTCATTCAGTTTGAAGAAGAAAAATAATGTTGTATAATATCAAAAAAACATGAAAGATGGTCAAGGCGATAAGCAAAATTCTACTTCGAAGGACTTCTATGTGGCAGGAATTGGCGCATCAGCGGGCGGGCTAAATGCTGTAACCGCACTACTTCAAGCAATCCCGGAAGACATCCGCATGGCATTTGTAATTGTCACTCATCTTGAACCTGATAAAAAGAGTTTACTTTCTGAGATACTTGCCAAATCAACAAAGATTCCACTCATTGAGGTAGCAGGAACTACAAAAATAAAAGAGAATCATATTTATGTCATGCCCGCGGATACGGATATGATTATCAAAGATACTTCGTTGCGCCTTATAAAGCGCAAGAATAATTTTGGTGTTCATAAACCAATTGACACATTTTTTCAGTCTTTAGCTAAAGCGTTGGGAGAGAGAGCTATAGGTGTTATATTATCTGGCACCGGGACAGACGGGACAGAGGGATTGAGGGCTATTAAAGTATACGGCGGTTTGACTTTTGCTCAAGATAAAACAGCGGAATTTAAAGACATGCCGCAAAGCGCCATAAAAGAGGGAATTGTTGATTTAGTACTTTCACCCAGCGCTATAGCCAGGAGAATAGAGCAAATAAGCAGAAATGGCGCGGATGAGGCGGCAATGAAAGTGATTTTATCACTTCTTAAAACTAAAAAGGGAATTGATTTTGGAGAGTATAAGCCTACAACCGTGAATCGGCGTATTCAGAGATTGATGATACTTAATCACAAAAAAAATTTGACAGAATATTATAAATATCTTGTAAAAAATCCCAATGAGTTGGATGTACTTCATAGAAATTTATTTATTCATGTGACTAATTTTTTCAGAGAAGGGGAACAATTTGAGTTTGTGAAGGAAAAATTATTTCCAGAATTTCTCAAAAACCGTTTAACCTTAATTAAGTCGGATTCAGGGGAAAATCCAATCATAGTTTGGGTACCGGGATGCGCGACCGGAGAAGAGGTGTATACATATGCCATATTACTTCATGAATTTTTAGAAGGTAAGGGGAATATATCTTTTAAAATTTTCGGAACCGATATAAGTACAGACGTTATCAGTAAGGCAAGTGTTGGATTGTATGGGAAGGATATTGAAAATTTTGTATCAAGCGAGCGAATAAAGCAGTTTTTTGTCAGACTCAAGGATAA
>CAZJRC010000140.1:1710-2047 GCA_964548495.1 uncultured Gammaproteobacteria bacterium
TAAAGATAGATGCGAGTTTAAAGTACATGATGTAACAACTGAATCGCGGTTTACGAATGCTGATCTAGTCAGTTGTCAAAACGTTCTTATCTACTTAGGATCGGGACTGCAGCAAAAGGCTCTGGGCGCGATCTATAATTCACTCAAGCCCAATGGATTTTTGGTACTTGGAAAATCCGAAAGCGTAGATAGATCAACGAAATTATTTCAGGCATTTGACAGCAAACACAAGATATATATAAAAAGCCAGACAGGCTTTGATGCGAGCGTGAGTTTTGCCAATCCAAAAGCAGGCGCGGATACTGCCAAGCATAAAGAAGATAGCGCTGAAGCGGGA
>CAZJRC010000141.1:0-1019 GCA_964548495.1 uncultured Gammaproteobacteria bacterium
TATTATGCTATTGAGCAAAACACGCAAGCAGTTTCGGTTGTGGGCGGCGGCGATACTTTGGCGGCAATTTCTGATAAAGAGGGTTTGGATAAAATAACTCATATTTCAACCGGAGGAGGGGCTATGTTGTCGTTTATCGAAGACGGAACGTTAATTGGGATAGAGGCTTTAAGGAGATGTACTAAAAAACTCTAACAAATTATTTTGTGACCCTAGTGATAGTCTAATGAAAAAGTTTTCCGTAAGTTCTGAAAATACGATTTTAAATAACAACTACGATAGCTCGCCACTTCTTGATTTAAGGACTCTTAAGTCTATTCAGTTAAATTTTTATAAAGAATTGACAGATAGTATGAACGGCAAAAAGACTAGTCTGCCTTTTATTCTTCATTCCATTTCTTCTACGCCAATTGTGAAGGACAATGAGGCTTTTCAAATTATGATTATAGGCGGAAGTGTTTTTAAAAAAGCAATGGCCAAAAGCCAATCCGGCAAAATTTATTTATTGAATAAAGAGCAGAATAATTTACCTCTACTCAGAACAATGGACGATTTTATTAAGGTTATTGAGCAGAATTTAGATCCAGAAACACAAACTGTTGCTATTAATTTTGCATACCCTCTAAAGCCAGTTTTTGAGAACAATAGACTTGATGGTGTTTTGCTTTACGGAACCAAGGAACATAGATTTACAGGATTGACAGGCAAGCGAGTAGGAGAAACGCTGACCGACTATTTTTGGAAGGAAAAAAAGAGAAAAATTGCCATTACTGTGGCCAATGACACTGTATGCCTGCTGCTTTCAGGATTGGGACAGATGCCTTGGGAAAATCTTGCCTGCGGAATTGTAGGAACGGGAGTCAATTTTGCTTTTTTCATTGATTCCAAACGGCTGGTAAATTTAGAATCGGCGAATTTCGATAAATTTCCAGTAAGCGATGAGGCAGTGTATCTTGACAAACAATTTTCAAAGAGGTTTAGCATTATTTGAAAAAGAGACAGCCGGGGCATATCTTTAT
>CAZJRC010000141.1:1029-2034 GCA_964548495.1 uncultured Gammaproteobacteria bacterium
ATTGTACTCCTTGTTGTCGTTATTAGCACGGCATCGTGTGTTCCAACAAGGCAAAATCAAGACGGCCATTTAATAATTAAAGAGCAAGGAGTCCCCTATCCTGAACTTTCCACGACTCATGAATTAAAAAAGCTGGCTATGCTGGATAAGGCGCAAGTGTCCTCAATCGCGCGAAGACTTATCAGAAAATCCGCGGCGCTAATCGCTACACAGATTGCAGGAATAACGCTGTTTAAAAAACGAGACATGACTTTTGTAATGGATGGAAGCTTCTTTTGGGAGGAAAATATTTACAGGGAATTTGTCGAGGAGTATTTAAAAATTCTTATTCCGGAGAATAAAATTACTTTTATATCTATACCCGATTGCGCTTTTATAGGCGCCGCGAAATTAGCGGCTTAAACTAAGAGGGCTTTATTTATTTTTTAGAAAATTTGAGGATTAGGTTTTTGTCTTCAGACAGCTTGCTTGTATAAAGTAATTTTCCGCCAACATCGCTGAAATCAGAAGGCAACTGAAGTACGCGATAAGTTTTGGGGTACTTTATAGAAAGTGAGTACTGGTCACTATCTGTTCCAGGCTGTTTGAAAAGACGCAGGCTATAGGAGAAAACGGGTTGCGATGAATCAAAGACCACCGCTTGAGAATAATTTATTGAAATTTTTTGAGACGTTTCTTTAGGAATAATTACTAAAAAACCATAAATTGTTTTTCCAAGATTTTCGGCTTTTTCTATTTCTAACTGCTGAGGAGGGATAAATCTTTTTTTTGAATATTGATTAACATCGGTAACTGCAGGGATTGTAGATATCGCTACCCCATTTACCTCTACGCCTTGCAAGACGGCCTTGTTTGGCAATATAAACCTGAGGTAGCTTTTATAATCTCCACCAAACGCACTTCCGGGACTACTTGTGTTTTCGTAAAGTAAAGTTACGGCCTCCTGCAGGCTGCCGTTTTCATCTATATTAACTTTCTGATTGATGGCGCGCTTGAGATAGAAAT
>CAZJRC010000142.1:0-226 GCA_964548495.1 uncultured Gammaproteobacteria bacterium
CCAATATCCAGATATGGACTAAGGGGAATATTTTTTTTCTTCAGTTTAATGAAATATTCATCATATTTGCTTACCCGATCTCTTATTATAGCGCTAAATTCAGATTCGTTTGGTTCTCCGGGACAGGATATATCCAATCCTTTAAATTGGCGGGCTAGTTTGCGGCGAAAATTAACTTCTCCTTGCTTATTTAATATAGATTGAATTTGTAGCATAAAATGAAGTT
>CAZJRC010000142.1:246-2020 GCA_964548495.1 uncultured Gammaproteobacteria bacterium
GGTAGAATGTTAGCACGTGGAAGTGCTTCTAATTAGTCCAAAAGATCCTAAAGTCCCAACAGGATTAAGGTTTTTAATGGGAGGAGAAAATACCTACACACAAACTTTACTCGCGAATCCTCCTAATGGCGTTAAATATACTTATTTCAGGGACGCTTTAATATCTGGTGAGATTGTGTATACAAAATGGCAGGTTATATTAACCTGGTTGATAAAATTGCGATTGATTCCTCCTGATGCCGGATATCAGTGTATCAGGATGAATAAAAAATTTGATTTGATTCATAGTCATGTTTACAATGTAAAACTTGATGGCGATAATCTAGCGCCTGTAATCCTATCGGATAGCTCAAGCAACTATCTTTTTTTGCGGGATTATTTGGGATGGGGAAGAGCAAGAATAAATTTTTTCTATTCAATAAAAAGATTTATTGCGAAAAAATTGAATATTTATGACCAGACGCTTAATTTAAAAGACGCAATGCTTATAGTGTGGTCGGAGTTTGCCAGAAAAATACATACTTCTCTTGGCGTTGATGGAAAAAAAATCGCAGTTGTTTATCCTGGAATCCTCAAACGGAAATTGATGAATAAAAAACGAGCTAGGCGATTAAATATTCTTTTTATAGGGTTGTGGTTTGAGAGGAAAGGAGGAATGGTGTTATTAAATGCATATGAAATTTTGAAAAAGCGATATCCAGATATCCATTTAACTCTTTTAGGTCCGCTTCCAAAAAACGTCAAAATAAATCGTTTAGACATAACACAAATCGATTTTGTTTCTTACGATAAACTATTAAATGAATATTATCCCAAGGCAGATATTTTTGTTCTAGTTCCGCCAAAAGCAGAGGGATTTGGTATGGTAAGCGTTGAAGCCGCGTCTTTCAGTATACCCCTTGTAGCGAGCGATGTTTATGCGCTTCCCGAGATCGTAAAAGACGGAGTAACAGGCTTGGTTATTAAACCAAGAAATGTGAACGCGTTGGCGGCGGCTCTTGATAAATTAATTCGAAATAAAAAATTGAGAGAGCAGATGGGAGCAAATGGACGCGCGCGGTTTTCGCGAAAATTTACAACTGAGGCGATGAACAAGCAATTGCTAAGGATTTACAGAGAATCGGTTTGATTTCCATAATATCCATACAAGACCTTTGTAAATTACGAAGGTTATGGTCAGCAGGGGATGTTTGATTAAATTTTTCCATGATTTTAACCATATAGAACTTCGATACTTCAAACTACTTTGATAAGAAAAGGCAATAGGATATTTGTCCGCGAAACGCCAGATGTGACGGATATAATACATCTCTTTTCGCAGAAGTTTTATAATATTTATTTTTGGTTCGTGATGGATTAGATAAGTGTTTTTTGCATTGAGCAGGGTAAAATTTTTTGACAGTAAATTTTGCGTTACAGCCCAATCTTCGTCGGAGATGAGGTCTTCATCATACCCGCCGAGCTCAAGAAATTTATTTTTTGGAAAGAAGCGGGCGGCAACTAACCAATTCGCATCATTATAACAATTTTTTTCCAGAGCCAGTGCTTTGGTTAAATATGAATAACCGAGAGCTTTTTCCTTTATGGCGATGATTGATTTAGATTTTTTTTGCGCGAGTTCTACGGCGCAGGTAATAACATTTTTTTGTAACTCCATATCCGCATCGATAAAGAGCAACCATTGGCCTTTTGCTTTTTTGGCGCCGATATTTCTTTGACTTGAGCGTTCATCACCGGCAATATAAACATTTTGTGTGAAGCGTCGGGATAGAGA
>CAZJRC010000143.1:0-1662 GCA_964548495.1 uncultured Gammaproteobacteria bacterium
AAATAGACCACTTCCAAAAAGCGGCACCTCCCGGTGCCCATGTGGTTGTAGCGCCGGAATTCCTGCGCGCCGTTTCCATTCCATCTCCATTTTCATCTCCCTGTAAGATAGGCCATCCGTAATTACCTCCCATTGTTATCAAATTCAGCTCATCCAATCCATTTTGCCCATGCTCTGTCTCCCACAAATTACCTCTATCATCCCAGGCAATTCCCTGCGGATTCCTGTGTCCATAGGAAAATACTAGATTTCTGAAAGGATTGTCAATAGGTTTCTTGCCTTCATCTGTAACTCTCAATATCTTTCCAGCCAGTGACTCTGTATCCTGCGCCAACGACGCCTTTTCTGCATCCCCTGTAGTGATATATAAAAATCCATCCGGTCCAAACTTTATTCTTCCCCCGTTATGATTTTTTGCCCCCGGAATCCTATCCACGATAACCCTCTCATCGCTGAGCTGATTATCTCTATACGTCATCCTGCTTACTCGATTAAAAACATTATAACCGTCATGACTATAGGTATAATATATATACACATAGCTATAGACTGAGAAATCAAAATTTGGATGTATCGTGATTCCAAGCAACCCGCCCTCACCAACTGCTCTTACCTGCTTCAATACGACAACTGGATTATATTGCAATTGTCCATTAGCCTCAATGAGCCTCACTCGTCCCGGCCTTTCCGTCACCAGCATATCATTATTCGGCAAGAATGCTATCCCCCACGGCGTATCCAAATTCTCAGTAATTACACTAAACACTGGAACATCAACAGCCATTGTTGGAGTAGGCATAACTTTTTCAATCAGGGAAGGCTCAGGACTAAAAAAAAATTGGCTAACAAAAATAATTACTACAATTATAATTCCTAAGACTATTAATTTAATTTTCATACACCTCGCACCTTTTAACTATACGTCTAAAAATATTTTATTTTTGATATATCTTTAGTATCCCGGAAAATAATCTGTTACTATATTACGTCGCTTTATTCCCATTGTCAAAAGTATATTTTTATAATTATCTACCATCGCGTTTGGCCCGGAAATATAAAACACCCGTTCTTTTGCGTCTTTTACTTCACTCAGCAGCATTTTTTCATCAAGCCTGCCCGCTTTACCTGTCCATTTGTCAGGCACCCGTTCACGGTCAGTAAGTATGTATACTGTTTGTAAACCAATTTCGTCTTTTGCCTTATCAAATATATCTTTATAAGCAATTTCCTCCTCGTTCTTGTTTAAATAAAACAAAACAATATTCCGTTTTTCTTGGTTTTCCCGCAAAAACTGTATCATACTCACAAATGGGGTTATACCGATCCCTCCTGCTATAAAAACAAGCTTACTCATAGTGTTTTTGGGCAATACGAAATCTCCTCCCAACTGTGACCCTATAATCTTATCGCCTTTTTCAAGTAATAATAATCGCTTCTTGAAGCTGCTTGCCTCAGATCCTATCCTTACTCCAAGTTTTATACAGCTCTCTGTTGGAGATGAAGCAATAGTGAAGTACCTTCTCAGTCCGCGGCTGTCCGCTTGCGGATGAGGAAGCGTCCACTCTAAATACTGTCCCGCTTTAAATTCGATCTTTGCTGGCTCAAATACAAATTCATACGTATCTCGTCCAAGTCTGCGTTTTTCGCGAAAAAGCAGGTATA
>CAZJRC010000143.1:1672-1925 GCA_964548495.1 uncultured Gammaproteobacteria bacterium
TTTGCTTGGGACTAACAACATAAGAAAAAATATTCCCGATTATCAATGCAAGCTCCGGCGTATTATAAATCAGGCCTATATTGAAATGCATTGTGTATAATACTCCGACTGCTCCGCCGTAAATTATTTGCAGCCTCTTTGTTGACGGTAGTGTTACTGCCTCGGTCAGCATAATAGTACCCAAAAATATAACCGGCCCTGAACCAACCATTTGCGAGAAAAAATCCATACTAATAGACTTAGACAAAAAGCC
>CAZJRC010000144.1:0-1669 GCA_964548495.1 uncultured Gammaproteobacteria bacterium
GCCGACTGCCGGTCAGATCGATGATCTGATCGCGGAAATTCAAAAACGGGTTAATAAAAAGCAGAGAGTATTGGTGCTGACCTTGACTAAACGCATGGCTGAGGAATTATCAGGGTATCTCGCGGAAAAAGATATAAAAGTAACCTATTTACATTCAGATATAGAGACTCTGGCGCGCCAGGATGTGTTGGATAAGCTGCGTCTGGGAGACACTGATGTTATTGTCGGCATCAATCTGCTGCGGGAAGGATTGGATTTACCTGAGGTTTCTCTGGTAACAATATTGGACGCGGATAAGGAAGGATTCCTGCGAAGTAAAACTTCTTTAATTCAAACTATGGGGCGAGCTGCCAGAAATGTAGATGCTATGGTCATCATGTATGCTGATCGTGTTACTAAATCAATGAAAGGCGCTATTGATGAAGTAGAACGCAGACGTGAAATACAGCTAAGTTATAATAAAAAAAATAATATTACACCAAAGAGCATTGAAAAAGCCATCAGGGCTAAATTGATCGAGGCAAAACTGGCGGAGAAAGAAATACATACAGTTGAATCTTTACTCGAATTTGGCAAAAAGGATGTGCTTCTGCCAGACGAGAGGGTTGAATTAGTGAATAAAATGCGTAAATTCATGAAAGAAGCCGCGCAAAAACTTGATTTCGAGACAGCGATTTATTTGCGGGAGCAAATAAAAAAGATACAAATTAAATGAATCCTGACATGGTTGAGTTAATTTTTAAACAGGCTCTAAGGCGACGAGATTATTTGCTTGGCTAATCGTATCAACAATTATAATCATTTTTTCATTCTTATTATCAAGCCTTCCTTCCATAATAACTACGGTATCACTCAGCAACAGGCTTCTGTATCGTTCAAAGGGTTTTGGGAAAATAATACATTCTGTCTGATAACCTTTTTCATTGCTGATAGTCAAAAATGCCATTTCGCTATTTGTTTTTTTAGTAGAGATTTTTTTGACAGATTCTATAATACCACCAATCTTTACCCGTAATCCTGATTGCTCGTCAGACAAAAGCTCCAGTTCATGACTAATTAAAGGCTTTATTTTGTTAAGCAGGTCATTATGAGGGTGTGAAGTAAGATAAAAACCTAAAAATTCTTTTTCGAAATACAGCTTTTCTTCAATAGTAAAATCTTCTACCTCAAACGAGGAAAGATTTACTGTTGTATGGTTATCTGACTCATTAAACAAAGAGCCCTGTCCCTCTGATGTCTGCTTCTTCAATTGATTAGCTTTATTCACAATCTCAGGATACGCGATTAAAAGAGCAGCTCTATTACCAAAAGAATCGCAAGCTCCTGCCTTTATAAGGCTCTCCATTGTTTTTTTATTAACAGTTGTTAAATTTACTCTGGCGCAAAAATCGGCAAGACTTGTAAATCTTTTTTCCTCTCTAGCCTTTAGAATGGCATCTATTGCCGCAGTGCCAACATTTTTAATCGCAGTAAGACCGAAAAGAATTTTTGTTTTTTCCTCTATAGAAAAATCTCTTTGGGACTTGTTAAAGTCCGGTAAAAGTAACGACACCTTCAAGCGTTTACATTCTGCCACGGCCAAAGCAATTTTTTCATTTTTTGTCGGACCGGTTGATCCTCGTGATTCAGCAGTTAAGAGAGCAGTCATAAATTCTACCGGAAAATGAGC
>CAZJRC010000145.1:0-1667 GCA_964548495.1 uncultured Gammaproteobacteria bacterium
AAATAAATGTGTAGGGAATCCAAAATACCACAATGGATTCCAGCTCGCACCAAAAAACGGAAAACCAAAATCAACCAAAAATCTCCCCATCGATACGTAGGATACTTCAATTGATCCGATATTTGCAGGACCAATTTTCCCGAACCAACCGCCGATAATCTGATAATTCACCCAGATGATGATTGCGATGCTGACCAGCGCGAGAAATATATTCAAAAAAAAATTTATAAATCTCACGCCTCAATCTTAACTGTTACAGCCAAATTATTCAATAATTATTTCCGCGACTGTTCATTAATATCTAAAACTTTAGACTAAGCGGAGACATCTACTTTTTCACACGAATATATTATAAAAAAATAATAAAATAAAAATATTTAAACGAGCTTCGCAATTGGATGCAATGCAAGCCTGCCCGCCTAAGATTGCTCCATGAGCCGTACACGAATAGTGCAGAAAGGCGAATGGTAAAATCAGGAGGGGAAGGGACGAGGAGCGGAATAAGCCGTACTAAAATGTACGGTGTTGAGCACCGCAGTCCCTGACACAGCAATGCGCCAATTGAGAAGCTCGTATTATTTCCGCTTAGCCAGCGTTGGGTATCTGCGCGATAAGTAGACTAACAAAATAAAAGTAGTCAGAGACACTCCGCCGGCCGCTATTGAACTAACATCCTGCCAATCAATCAATCCGCGCCCTATGTTTATTTGTACAGTATAACTACCCAATACCTGCTCTGGTTGTATATATTCTTGAATTATACCCATTCCGGAGATTGTCAGAAATCCGACTAAGCCAACTCCCAATATAATGAATAGTATTAACCCATAAAATGCTTGTCTTCTCTTTATTTTTGTTAATACTCGCCGAGAGATAATATCAACCATAAATACGAAAATTATCCCGATAAAAAAAGATGCCGACATCGCCAGCTCCGGTAAATAACGCTCCGCGCTGAATATTCCGCTTACTCCCAACCGCTCGCTTACTAAAAAAAGACTTATATAAATTAAAAAGAGAGACATACTTACAAAAACCGGTCTCAATTTTTCGCGCCGATCAAAAATCAAAAACGAGAGTGTTCCTGTAACCGGAATGATCGGGATTACAGCCGGCAGAACATCCATGAACTTATTCCAAGTCACCTGAATAATTGACATTTTTGCCAACTGTAACACCATACTCGGATAATACCAATAAAAAGATAATCCCCAAGCGGTTAGAAGTAGGATAATAGAACGGATCAACTTAATGCGTAAATTCCCCTGAAATCCCTCCGCGATTACCAAAACCCAAAAAATAATTATGAGATTTAGCACCGCGAAAGGCGAACTCACGCCGATGTAAGAGATCAGAATTGCTGTCAATAAAAAAAACAATGGGGTGCCTTTCGCGATAAACGTCTGCGTGTACAATAAAAATAAAGGGATAAATGATGCAGACGCTATATGCGCGCCGTCGCCTTTTAATATAGCGTTGACTAAAATAGGCGTATTGCCAAATATCGGATTAGGCAAAATGAAAATTAAAGTCGCGATCAAGGCCACCACATCATTCCTCATGGCAATTTTGCGCGTGAATAGATAAAAACAAACTGGAGCAAAAGTCAAAGACCAGATCGTTAGGATGGAAAAAAACATATGCTTCGGCAGATTTATAAATCTCTG
>CAZJRC010000146.1:0-1587 GCA_964548495.1 uncultured Gammaproteobacteria bacterium
GAGAAGGGGAACTTCAGGCGGGAGATAGCGATACGCTACTCCTATACCTACAACAATTCCAACCGTATTTAGTTCTAAAAGCGAGCCGGTAACGCCAGGATCTCCAATTCCGATTACTCAACCCAAAATAGGAGGGCCGGCTGCGCCGGAAGGCTACTATTGTATTGACGATGAAAATGCTTCCGGATGTGACGATTCAAGTTCGTTTCTAGTTCCAAAAGGAACAGGTGGCGTACTGGGATCATGCGGAACGGTAATTGATCAAGCGCATAAATTAATCGCGAACCTGCCGCATGATATAAAATATGGAGGAGCGAGTAGCGGGTTTCCAGAAGGTATACCCAGAGATAGACTGCAGCCTGAAGTAACAAATTGCGGTTATTCATCCGGATCATATCAAAGTGGTTATCTATCTACTTATCTTATAATTGATGCGTTCAATCTTGCAGGATTTAAAGAATTAAGCAAAACCAATCCAAATCATGTAAGAGGAACGGATTTGCTTAGCTGGTGGAATTCAGCCGAAGCTAAAAATTCAGGTTATAAATTTATACCATATACTCCGGCTGCGATTCAGCAGTGGGCGACAGGCCAACAAGATCTCACTGGTTGTGTAATGTTCTTAAAATTTCCCTCGGGTGCTTTTCCGGGAATTGTAAATAAATTTGAGATTACCAATACAAATGGAGACGGGGTCATATCGTTACTAATGTCTAATGCGATAATGTATATTGACAGATTTATTGTTTCCAGCTGGGCTATTCAAAATACACTGGAACATAGCGCGGGCTCTTCCAAGCCAACAATTGCGGGCGTAGAAGGATTTGGGTGTCATTAATAAATTAATTATGAATACAGATAACGAAAATAACAATTCAATTAATAATACGCCGGAAAGCGAGAATGGTCCGATTAAAATGATATTAAGAAAAAAATGGTTTTTAGTATTAGGAGGCGTCATTCTGGCTATTTTATTTAGCTTAATTATCTTTGCCGCGAGCAATAAAATACAGGAGCCTGTCTCAGTAGCGCCCACCATGATCCCGGCACCAACTACAAACGCATTTCCAACTGCAAATGAACAATATAATAATGCACCAACGACATCTCCGCAATCGGTAGAGTTAATGAAGGCAATTGAAGATCAAAAAAACGTCGATCGTGAATATTCTAATTGGCAGGTTGAAATCAGAAAATCAAATCCAATGAAAGGATTGCCAATAACTTCTGCCAAATATTTTCTTTATTTTGATATAGACAAGAAAATTTTTATTGGCAAACTATATCCATCGACTTCAGATAATATTGAGCAAATGCAAACGGAAATAATGAGTAAACTTAGTAGCTTAATAGGTATTAATGAGGTAGAAAAATATCAAATTGAGTGGAAAATCATTCCCCAATAAGCTGTGAATTCATTTTTCAATTTTTAAAAATTACGAATTTCGTTGACAAAATATTAAATTCTTGTAATACTGTAAAATACAGTAGTAGTTAAATTTAGACATGAAGAATAGCACAAAAATAATTACTTTAATGTTATTAATAGTGGCTATATTTTTACTCATGTTGCCCGCGATGCAAAGA
>CAZJRC010000147.1:0-1513 GCA_964548495.1 uncultured Gammaproteobacteria bacterium
GCCGGCATGGCCTTGATTGACACATTAAACGGTATCTTTATGCTTGGCGCCTATGGATGGGGACATTTTAATCCTATCAGCAAACTCTATTACAATTTGAATGTGACATTCATGTCTGTCTTCATCGCTCTTTTTATAGGCACTATCGAAGCATTGCAAGTAATAAGCAGGCAAACCAATTTCAAAACAGGAATATTCTTTTATGCTGACCAAATCGAATTAAATTATTTAGGATATATTATCAAATGTTTTTAAATTCTATCTTTGGAGGGATGTTTATTTTAAGCTTAATATTCTCCCGGAGTCTATATCGGTTTAAAAAATACGACTCGATAATAAAACAACACCGGCATTAATAAGTTTAGAAGTATTAATTTCAAATGATATATTCTTATCACGCGTGATAATGTACGCTCTGAGGTTTTAAAAAATTAATATAGTAAAAATACCCCAAAAATACGAAACCAATAACAACTAAAAGGAGCGTTAAGATTTTCTTCACACTAAATATATCCAGACTACGCCTATCGAGCAACTGCTTTATTGCGGGAATTTTTTATATTTATACGTTTTTGATTAGCCAATTCCTTATCTTTCTGAATTTGCATCCGCTTATTAGCTTCCTTATCCTTTTTCTCTTGACAAGAAATATTTGTGCATTTATAAATAGATGTGGTTTGAGCAAATATTGAACCATTTACCCGCTCAGTCACTCTATTTACAAGTACAAGTTTGGAGTTGCATTGATAACACTTTTTATTCAAATCAAGTCCCAGTATAGCACACTTGTAATCTAATTACTACACCTGCTATAATACAACAAGAATATATACTTCTTTTGATAACTGTATAGATTATCAAGAACTAATTACCTGATAATAGTTTTTGTATTGTTTCAATAACCAGTTTGTCAGAAAGAGTTAAAAAAGGAGGTGACAAACAATATGGCAAAAAAACTATTCGTTGGGGCGCTTTCCTGGGACACAACAGACGCTACGCTTAATGAATTCTTTGCTAAAGTCGGAACAGTGACATCTGCCAATGTCATTATAGACAGATACACAGGCAAATCCAAAGGTTTTGGATTCGTGGAGATGTCTACAGAAGAAGAAGCGGAAAAAGCAAAGCAGGAACTAAACGGTCAAACCCTTGATGGCCGCGCGATTGCAGTCAGTGAAGCTCGTCCGCAACAGCCCAGAGATAATAATTTCTCAGGCGGTGGTTACGGCAGACGGGATGACAGAGGTAGAAACGATCGCCGCGATAATCGCGGAGGCGGACGCGGAGGACGATACTAAAAAATTGCAAATTGGGTTGAGGATCAATCTTATACTAAGCAACTACAAATTGTTTGGCGGTGATTCTATAATAAAATCTTTTGTTGCGATCTTGGATTAAATCGAAGCCAGCAAGCAGATTGATCCTCATCATTTTTTTGCTAATCTGCAAAATTAAAATGAGCGGGCGATGGGAATCGAACCCACGACATTCTGCTTGGAAAGCAGATGTTCTA